>QWOR01000186.1 GCA_003669575.1 Planctomycetota bacterium
CCTCGGACCCGCTTGCCATAATGGAGTAGGGGCCAGGGCTCAATTGGCTGATCTGTGCCACTCCGCCCTGTCCAACCTTTCGCGTCTGGACGATACGTCCAGAGCGAACGACTCGGACTGTGGTCTGCAAGGCATTGGTTGCCTGTCCATCAGATCCCACGGTCCAGAATCCGAGTGCGTCAGACTCAGCGATCTGGGAGACTGGTGCGGTCGGAACTGCTTCCGGCTTGTTAGCCGTGACACCCAAGGGCGTTGGAGCGACTTCCGAGCTGTTGACAGGAGTCGGATCGGCTGGCGCCGCGTCATCTCCATAAGTGCGGTATCCGCTTTGACCAACGGCCAGCGCGAGTAATCCCGCCAAGGAAACCCAGTTCTTTCGCATGCTTCAGGTCCTAATGAGCCCATCGAGATGGGAATGTCAGTCTGGGAAGTTTACCCAACCTGACGAGGGTTTGCAACAAGATGTTCTCCAGAACGTATCTCTTTTAACGGATTGACCACTTGACAACTTCAATCGATGTGAAATTTTCCGGCTATGTGGGATTCAACAAAGATGGTCCGAACGATCAGTAATGTTTTAATGATTCTGTAGAATGGTGTTGCATGAGTCATTTGATCCGGTTGGGTTGGTCAACCAATGCCCCGAGGGGTCAGAGTCGCATTTTGTTTTAGCAATTCTTGCGATTAAGTGCTTTTGTTTGTGTGAGTTACGGCGAAAATTTCTTAGGCTTGAGTCTGAGGCAGTTTGAGTTCAGCGAGTCATTGCTTCGTAGCGGGTGCGGTAGAACGTGGCCAGATCTTCATCACCTAACTGGCCATAGGCTTCTGCCAGTCCCAGGTAGATTTCTGGATCAGTCGAGAGACTGATTCGGGCACTCTCCAGTTCTCGAGCGGCTTGTGCCCACTTTTGGACCCCGATCATGATCTGTCCCCGAGTTTGATGGTAACGGGGGGGATCGGAGTTCAGCTGCAACGCGATATTCACGCAACGCTCTGCTTCCGCCCAGTCGGGTGGGGTTTGAGAGATGAGAACGTGAGCAAGATTGTTCCAACCCGCGTCAGCTTTCGGATTGATTTCCACTGCTTTTCGGAGCAGTTTCGCAGCAGTGTCCCACTGCTTGCTTTCTGCGGCAGCTGTCCCCACCAGGAAGAAAGCGGAGGGAGGGGCCTTGCCGTTGTCGAGGTAAGGGGAAATCTCCTGTGCGGCCATTTGGCGGAGCTTCAGCGGGGCATTCGCTGCAATGTTCGCCAGAATCAACAGCGATTCCGGAGAATCGGGATCGTAATTCCGACTCAGCGCGACGAACTCCCAGCGTTTAGCCCAGGCGGCATCCGTGGGAGGGAGGCTGTTTGCCTTCATGAGATAAAGTGTGGCCAGTCTGTTCCGCAGTTCTGGTGAGTTGTCACGGTCGAGTTCATCGGTGGCCAGCTTGATGGCATCATCTAGATTGTTTTGCAGGACATCGGCTTCGATCAAGTTCAGAATCAGGTTCGAACGGTGGATCTTTTGGCGGTCCAAATCTTCTGATGTCCCCGTAGACGTGCTGTTCTTCGCGAGCTCTTCCTGCAAATACTTCTCAGCCTTGGCTGCGGCTTCCGCAGACAGGATTTTGCGGTCGATTCGTTTATACAAACGGGCGAGTTCGAGATTGACTGCCGGTTTGCGTGGTGCGACTAATTCCAACTGCTCGATGGCCGAATTGAGGTCTTCACGACTGATTTGGAGACGGGCCAGGAGTTCGCGGCTGACGAGGTCGTCAGGATTAACGATCAGAGCCTGTTGGAAATGGTAAATGGCTTCGCTGGCTCCATTTTCCTTTCCCGCTTGTGAGGCTTGCAGTTCGATCAGGGCCAGTTTCTGATGGGCCAGCGCATCCAGGGTGTGGTCCTGATTGACCAGCATCTGACGGTAGCATGTTTCCGCCAGGTCAGGTCGGTCGCGTCGCGACTCGATCTCTGCTCGGGTCACAAGCAACGGGTCAGCCTGATGTTTCAAGGACCTTAACCGGCTCATGTAAAACTCGGCCTGCTCGATCTGATTGTTCTTGAGATGCTGTTGAGCATTCTCGATGTAATGTTGGATGGTTTCAGAGTTCAGACCCGCTCGAGCCTTCAGTGTCGTTGCGATCATGAGCGACGCAATGACCAGGCTGGGCAACCCAATCAGCAGCGTGGGAATTCGTCGAGTCTGGACCCAACCGGACACAAAGCCGAGCAATGACCAGGCGGTGTAGCTGGGCAATGTCCGAATTCGGTATAAGAGATTATGAGATGCTCCCCAAGGGTTTTCCCAGGAAATCATGGTTGCTTTCCCGTTGGAGTCGAGGATGTTTGCTGGCCAATTCCGCTACGGAATTCCATGAAGATTTTCTGGAGCTCGGAAATCGTGTCCTCCGACGGACGACTGAGAGTCGGTGCCAGATATAAGAGCTGGACTTGATAGTACTTCGGAGGCGACCAGCGTGTTGCATTCTCGTAAAATATTCGCTTCCAGCGTGTGTCTACCCGTTGGTCGAGTGAGGGCTCATAGGGCTGTCCCTTCTGGTCCAGGATATCGTAAATCAGCAGGCCCGCGTCTTCAGAGTTGGCCAAGGAGTGCTGCAGGGCCGATGATCCATCCGGGAGTGGTAACGATGCCTCCACTCTCCAGCCCATTTCGAGATAGTTGACATCGAGCTTGTGCCAATCATGGAACGGGTAGTCGATGGATAACGTGACGACTTTCCCCGCGCGCTCGTAGGTCCATTGACGGGAGTGCTCGCCGAATTCACTGGATGGATAGCGGGTCTCCCGTCGGAAATCGGTCATCGTCCAGCCTGACAGTTCTGGTGGGAAGCTTTCCTTGGAGAGTGCGTCGACCGACTGACGAAACTGGTCTGTGGAAGCAAAAGGCCCGATGCCTCCCCAAATCTGCAGGGCACCCAGCGACAGGAAGCCTGCCGAGATCAAAAGGACAAACGCAATCCAGATGACGCCGACTTTCGGGGCCTGTCGAGAGAGACGCTCTCGAAGCAATCCCATCGGCCTCTCATGCAGAGGCCAGAACATCCAGTTCCACAGGCGGATCGCAGGGTTTTCGTGGACGGGTTCCGACGCACTCGATTCATCGATTTCGATCGGGCCGAGAAAGAATCTCAGCCAGCTGTCCGTACTCACCAGCACCGCGAGCGTGACGCAAAAAACCGACAAATTGAGAAAGTCATGTGGTCTGCCGGAGGTTAAGTCGATCCCCAGACGCTCAACACAATACGAGATCGTCACGACTCGCATGATGTTGGCCGCCGCAGCCCAGAAACAACCTGCCAGCATGAGAATCAACGTATGGAACAGTGATCGCCGTAACACCGCGCCCAGGATCGCAGCTGTGGCGATGATCGTAAAGGGTGACAAAAAACCACTGCAGACCTCCTCGATAAACAGCTTACGATCTGGAAACCAGAGCACATTTCCTTCCCGGATATGATCGACCTGCAGTTGGTCGAGAATCCCGCTGCTGACTGGAGTGGTGATCTTGTGCAACCGTTGAATCAACCAGACATCCAGTCCCTGTGGCAATCGCAACAGCATGCACATCAGCGCCCACAGCGCCCAGATGTTGGTCGGTGTCCGCATCACGTAAGCGATGATGGACAAGAGCCACGCAGCGCAGCACAGAAGCGGGGAAATCTTGAGGACTGAGTATGCAGCCAGCGCCAGGGCGGCCAGGAGTGCGACTCCCGCCCAAAATGGGCGTTGTGTGCTGGTGTGCTGGTCCGGATCTGTACGTCTGACAAGCAGCAAAATTGGGACAAGGATCAGGATGACAGGGAAATACCGGTAGTGGGGACGCGACCAGAGCTGTTCAAAATGGACTGAGAGCAGCGGGAGACACCCCAATGTGGCGACCAAAACCGGGAGCGCAGGGGATGTTAGCCATCGGCGAACAGTACCAGCTTCAGGAGTCGCAAGGCTCATCAGAGGGTCCGGCAAACTTGCCTCACATGTCACAAGTGCATGGAGACATGAGGGATTCAAATCAACACAGAGGCGGATTGGCCAGCTTCAAATCGACCTCTGAGCGACCATTGTCTACCCGCGACGCCGGGTGAACAAGCTGAGAAGACCCATAATTACGAGAACGGGAACAACTATCCACGGTCGTCGGACCAATGCCAACATAACCGACAAAAACCCGAGACCTTGCCAGATCGAAAAAGTCATGGTCCCGGGGACGAACCGGGCGGGTAAAGCCAACCACAAGGCTGCCAGAACCACTCCCGCACGAAACAGGCTTCCACCAAGTCCGTCCCGTTGATCTGCGGAAGATAGGCTGAGTATGCCGCCCGCCAACAGCCCGATTGCCCCCAGCCAGCCAATCATCCTGCGCTGCGCGATTAGCCGCTCCCACACAATTCTTCCTTCACAACAGTGAAATTTGATTCAAAGTCGATCTGAATCGGCGAATCTCAACCGGTCGATCACCTTTGCTATTCTGATCCTCTTGTCGAATTCCGATAAAGTGAAGTATATGGATTGAGCGCAATTCATGCGCGACGGATGTCAATCCTTTCGCTCAACGGAATGACAACTCAAAATGCGTTGTGGGGTGCCCTCTTATCGGCTCTCGCTGATCGCCTTTATGGTGGTCATTGCATCCAGTGGGTGCTCGCATTTTGCCAAAATTCCGATGTGGCGTCCCGTCTCCGCACAGATTGAGGGCGTCGAGACTGTCGCCGTGCTTCCCTTTGAAGGGGAGTGGGGTGTTCGAGTTTCGGAAGAGGTGTCTGATTCGTTTTCAGAGTCCGGGACCTACACGATCGTCAATGCCAGCTCGCTGCCCGCCGTCACAAATGTCTCGATGAACGATGAGTCGCCCTCCCTGGAACAGGCTCTCACCGCAGCCCGACAAGCCGATATCGATGCTGTCCTGACCGGGACGATCGTCTCCGAGGAGTCGGCGGAATGCCCGCGATCGCGATTCTTTGGCGGTTCGCGTTCGAGCACCAAGTCGAATCGTACAATGACTGTCGATTACCGGCTCATAGATACGCGTACGGGAGAGACTCTCTGTCACAACCGCATCAGCTGTCTGGAAGCGGAACCGGAATCCACAGAGGAATCGGTCGAGCAGACCTTAATCCAGCGTTGCGGCCACGAGGTGGCGTCACAGCTCACGCCCCAGTGTGGCGATTGTTCGATCGCTCTGGCCAATGGTCATTGGACCAACCGAGGTGTCTTCGCGGTGCGTAAAGGCGTCCGGGCGGCCGAAGCTGGCAACTGGGACGAGGCGACCAGATCGTGGGAAGCTGTCTTGAAAGTGAACCCCAACAACGACGCAGCCATCTTCAATCTGGCCCTCGCATCTGCCAGCCGTGGTGACTACGAAACTGCCGAAGACCTCGCCCTGCAGGCCATCCGCATCCAGCACTGCGACTGCTACGAAAAAGGCCTCGAACGCATCCGCGACCAGCGCACGCAATTTGAACTGGCAGAAGAGCAGCGAAACGGCATCAAGCTCTCGTCGATGGAATCACATTCCCGGTAAAAGCACCAAAGCTGCAGGCGTCCACTTGTCTCTGTGCTCTCACTCTGGCGGCGGTTCCCCACCAGTTTGTTGCGTCTCGGTGGGCTTAGGCTCCGCATGAACTTCGCGTCCAGTCGGCACTGTCACCGGCATGTTGCGACGCAGCAGGTAGTAAAACAGCGGCGTCAAAAACAACCCGAAGAATGTCACGCCCAGCATTCCCGCGAACACTGTCGTCCCCAGCGGTCTGCGCATCTCGGCCCCGGCCCCATGAGCGATCACCAGCGGATACACCCCGAGGATAAACGCGAAAGAGGTCATCACGATCGGACGCAGTCGCTCCTTCGACGCCCTGATCGCCGCATCAAACGCACTCAGACCTTCCTTCAGCTGCAGATCGCGGGCGAACTCCACAATCAGGATCGCATTCTTCGCCGCCAGTCCCACCAGCACCACCAGTCCGACTTGCACAAAGATGCTCACGTCCGCGCGGATCATCACCACGCCGATCAACGCACTGAGCAGGCACATCGGTACGATCAGGATCACCGCCAGTGGCAGTGACCAGCTTTCATACAACCCCGCCAGCACCAGGAAGACCAGAATTACCCCCAGCACGAACGCACTCATCGGGTTCTGCTGCAGGTCTTTCATACTCTCGATCTTGGCTGACCGCTGTTGCAGGAAGCTGAGTTCCGTCCACTCATACGCCATCGACCGCGGCAACTTGTCGCCCAACGCCTCCATCGCGGCGAGTGCGGTTCCCGAGCCGACGCGTGGATCAAAGCCCCCACTCACCGGAGCGGCCGGGAATGTATTGTACCGGATCAGCTGGGCCGGCGCGACGCGGTCCTCAACGCTCATCAGAGTGCCCAGCGGCACCATCTCACCGAGAGCGTTGCGAACCTGCAGCTGTTTCACTTCGTCGGTGTTCAGTCGGAACTTTGAGTCCGCCTGCACATTCACCTGCCACGTCCGTCCGAACCGGTTGAAGTCGTTGACATAATACCCGCCCAGATAGAGCTGAAGAGCCTGGTACACATCCTTCAGCGGGATGCCCAGCGTACGGGCTTTCACGCGGTCGATCTCGACGTAGATCTGCGGCGTTGAGGCCCGGAAGCCGTTGAAGACCCCGACCAGTCCCGGTTGTTGATTCGCCGCCAGGGCCAGTTGATCGGCCTCGTGCTGGA
>QWOR01000166.1 GCA_003669575.1 Planctomycetota bacterium
CAAGCTCGGTTTTGGTGTGTAAGCGGTGTAACTTCGGGTGATCCCGATCGCTAGCGCGAGTAAGCGGCGAAAATTCTCGGGATGCTCAGCACTCAGCCGCGTTCAAAAACTGACACCCGGCGTACATGGTTGACGCACACTGGATGCATTCCAGAATCTGGTCGTCGCTGAGTCCGAGAGCCCGTGACTTGTCGACGTGCCCGCTGGTGCAGGGCTTGCAAGCGTTGATATCGCTGACCGCGATGTTAATCAGCTCAACCAGCTTCTGATCGAGCGAAACCGAGGTAAATGTGTGAGCCCGCAGTCCCACGCCCATTCCCTCGAACAGCCCGCTACCGCTCAAGTCGCGGAACTTGAAGAACGTGTTGTAACAGTAGTTCGTCGCAGCCACGGCCATCGCCTCAGCCACTTCTGCCTTTGACCAGCCGAGGGCCACGGCCCGGGACTGGAAGAACTGTACCCAGGCCGGACACTTCGAGTGGCAGGCGACGACCAGCGCGATGATGGCCCGTGTCTTCTCATCGAGCGCCCCTGACGAGTACACGAACTTCTTAAAGTTCATGTAGAAGTCTTTCAGGAACGACTCGACGTTCCCATACACCAGGAACATCTCGGGCAGATCTCCGCCGAACATTTCCTGGATGCGGCCATAGGTCTGAGCCACAGGCTCGGGAGCGGAAGCTGGTTCGACCGGTTTCAGGAATGCCATTGTGCGGGTCTTGTGGGAAGAAGATATCGAGGAGAGATTCAGCCCTGTTCACCAACCCGAAGCGTCAGCGAGGGCGAGCGGCCACTGGCGATGATCTGTTGGGAGGTATTGAGCTGGTACAAATACATCCGTGCTGGCACGGAAGCGGATGTGTCTCGAAGGCGTTGTTGCAGTTCGGGACAGACAGGAATGTCTGTCCTACTGGTGAGAGAAGGCCTTCGTGCGACTCGCCTTCGCTGACGCTGCGAGTTGGTGAGGCGGAGAACTTTTCCAGAAAGCTGCCTGGCCAAGAGCAACGGGGGGCGAAGTTCACCCCCCGTTGTGACAGTCACTAGACGATTCTGCCGCACGCTAGTTCAGCGTCGCCTGACCCGGCTTCCAGTTGCAGGGACAGAGCTTGTCGGTCTGCAGGGCGTCGAGCACGCGGATCACTTCGTCGACGTTGCGGCCGACACCCAGATCGTGAATTGCCAGCCAGCGGACGATGCCGTTCGGGTCGATCAGGAACACGCCGCGGTAAGCGATCCCGGCATCTTCCTTCAGCACGCCGTAATCGCGGCAAAGCTCGTGCGTCGTGTCGGCCAGCATCAGGTGCTTCAGCTGAGCCAGATCCTTGTGAGAATCGCACCATCCCTTGTGGGAGAAGACGCTATCGGTCGATGCGGTCAGGACTTCGCAGTTGCGGTCCTGGAAGTCGCCCACGGCCTTGTTGAACGACACGATCTCGGTCGGGCAGACGAACGTGAAGTCGAGGGGATAGAAGTAGAGGCAAACCCACTTGCCCTTGAAGTCCGACAGACTGACATTCTTGAACTGTCCGTCGGTGCCATCCTTCGTGCGGTCATAGGCCTGGACGGAGAAACTCGGGGCTTGTTTGCCGACTTGCGCTCGCATGGGGTCACTTTCTAAAACGCCCCCGATCGTGCGGCGACACGAGGGCTCTCTCATGGTTGTGAATCTGAAGTATAGTCCTGGGGCAGTGGGCTTCAAGGAGCCAAACTCTACGTTCCCGAACTTCAAAATTCGTTCGCATTATGAGCGACGAATCGATTCATTCGCAGCCAGGACTCACTTGAGGCAACAATCAGCGAGGCTGGCTTTCCGGGCGCAGGTAGATGAAATTCTTCCCCAGCCGGCCACCGTAGTTCCCTGCCGAAATTCGAATCAGACCGGGAGTGTCCTTGGCAGCTTCAATTGCCGCCTGGGTCGCTCGGGCCACGGTGTCGAGATCGTACCCGTTGATAATAATTTCACTGATTGAATTCACGCCGGGCGGGACGCGGGACACGTCTCCCAACTTCTCGCGGAGCGTCGGACAGAACGGGTGATTCGTACTGGCAAAGAGGAATGAGTAGGCGCTTCCGGCCTTTGACCCACTGCTGGCCACACCACCTGGAAACGGCAGGATCACCCCCGGCACGCTCTGAGCCCCGACCACCGATCGCTCCGCAGCTTCCACAGCGGCGTCGACCGACTCGCTGAAGAACCAGAGATTCCCCCCCATCAGACCATCACGGAATCCGAACCGGCGATCGATGACGAACTCGCCCATCATGATGGGCAGGACCCAGACCTTGCGGCCGAACCGCATGTCCCGGAACTGGTGGCCGTCACCAAACAGGGCAATCTTCCGCCCCAGCTTGAAGTAGCTTTCCGTGTCCTGCAGGCTGAAGCAGGCTGTTGTCGGGCAGGTCAGCACGTTCTGGCTGAGTCTGGCCAGCAGCACTTTCTCCAGCACCGCCTCGCGGTCCTTCTTGAACCGGGGAACGTGGAACTGCACGATCGCCCCCGGCCGACTATCGGGCGTGGCGAAGGACTCATCCCCGCCGGGACCGACATACCGGTCCAGGCCCGCTTCACAGTCACACAGGATCGAGCTGCTGGCATTCCCGGTGGCTGCGTTGATCGCGTGGTCAAGCCATCGGCGATCACGGGCGGTGATCAACACTTCGGCATAGATGCTGCGAAACGCTTCGGCGTAGGTGTCTTCAATCTCAACGGTCGGCACGGTCGGAATTCTTGTGTGAGAGGCAGGGACAGGAGCGAGCCAGCTGCTCCTTCCGCAACATAACGACTCGCAACTCAACAGTCAGCCGACCGCCCCAGTACTACCAACTCATAATTGCTGAATCGAGCTCCTTCGGCACATGGGCCGAGAGGACCTCGCAGCCGTCTTTGGTGATGAGCACGTCGTCCTCGATGCGAACACCGCCCCAGTCGGGCAGATAGATTCCTGGCTCGACGGTGACAATCATTCCCGGTTTCAGAATCGTTTCGCTGCCGGGGGCCAGTCGCGGCTGTTCGTGGATGTTCAGCCCGATGCCATGGCCCAGGCTGTGACCGAACCGTTTGCCGTACCCTTGCTGAGAGATGTAGCTGCGGGCAATGTGGTCGATGTCTCCACATTTGGCTCCCGGTCGGATTTGGGCGATGGCTCGCTTCTGGGCTTCGAGGACCGTGTTATAGACCTTGGCGAACTTTGCCGACGGCTTGCCGAAGACCAGCATGCGGGTCAAATCGGACTTGTAATGCGACGGCATCGTGCAGCCCCAGTCGACCAGTATCATCTCGGCCCCACCGACCTGGCGATCACCAGGGCGGTAGTGTGGCAGTGCCGCCCGGTCCCCCGATGCGATGATGGCCGGGAACGACACGCCTGCCGCCCCGATCTTGCGCATGGCGTGTTCCAGTTCGTACGCGATATCCCGTTCGGTCTGGTCAGCTCGCAAGGTTGCCCGCAGGAAGTCGAATCCGCGGCCAGCGATCATCACCGCCTGCCGTGTCTCGGCGATCTCCTCGGCGTCCTTGATGGACCGCAGCTCGTTCTCGATCCGCATTGAAACCGGAACCAGCTCGACGTTGCCCAGCACCGCCGCGAGGGCGTCGCGGGCCTCCAGCGTCATGACGTGACCCTCGACGCCCAGCCGCTTCACCTTGAGCGAACCGATCGCCTCGCCGCAGACCTGCGTCAGCCGCTGGTCGGTGCGGCGGATAAGCGCCTCCAGCCCAGGGCACTCCTCCGAGATCTGCGTTTCGTAGCGACTGTCGCTCAGCAGGAACGATTTCCCGCCAGCTACCAGCAGCCAGCTGCTGTCTCCCGAGAACCCCGTCAGCCACGACACGTTCGTTTCATCCGTCACCAGAAACGCATTGACCCCGGTGTCTTTGAGGAGCTTCCAGAAGCGGTCACGTCGAGCGGCGTAGCGGGAGGACATCATGCAAATTCCATCGAGGTGCGGGAATCCAGCGTACAGTCGGGACGGTAACACATCGATAAAAAGCTGTCAGCCACGGTTATCCGCAGTGATCGCCAGCTTTGGGGCGGGGGCCTAAATTCCGCAGTTCGGCCCGTTTTTTCGTCCGAGAGACCGGGGATTGCGAGCTAGGTTTTAGTACGGCTCGCTGCGCACTTCCTCTGGAGATCGAGCCAGTTCCCAGGCTCCCGGCACTCCCATGAACTGTAAAAACTGTGCTGCCCCGCTCACCAAAGCCGTCGGCTTGTCGCAGATGGTTTGTACCTTCTGCCATACGATTCAAGCTGCGACGGATGTGTCGGGGGTTATTGATCGCGTGTTGTCACTCGGTGAGTTGCTTGGCGTGCACTGTCCTGCCTGCGATGTGGAGCTGGTCACCGCTCTGGTGGACGAGGTTCCCGCTGCGCTGTGTCCCGGATGTCAGGGGGTGTTGTTCTCCGGCACCGAATTTCGCCAGGTCGTCGAAGACCGGCGAGCAGCGTACACCGGCCCGGAAATCGCCGTGACGCCGCCACACACAGCGGAATTTGAACGCCGTCTGGAGTGCCCCGGGTGTCATGCGAAGATGGAAGTCCACCCCTACTACGGTGCTGGCCGGGCCATCATCGATTCGTGTGCGACGTGCAAACTGGTGTGGGTCGACCAGGGAGAATTGACGAACCTGGAACGCAGTCCCGGTCGTCGTTCTCCCGCGATGATGGAGGTTCTGCCTCGAGTCGGCAGCCCGTCTACGGTCGCAGGGGAAGAAGAGTCTGATGCGTCTGGAAATCAGGATGCGGTTCTTACGAAAGCTATCGGACAGGGTGGCCTGCTCGAGCTGGTCAAGATGCTGCTCGGTTGAGAATCCATAGTTACTCTCGGTGATCCCTGAAACGAATCGGTGGCCTCCGAGGACTCGTTTGACGGACGCCCACAAACTCGACAGGCTGGACACATTCTGTCTGACCGCTGAGAGTTCCCTGCATGTCGTCCGTTCACCGCATCCTGACCGGCCTGGAGTTTGTCGCTGATCTCAAGTTTGGCCGGATCCACTGGCCGGCCGAGACAGAAGATATCGTGCGGCTTTCAGTCGAGTTGTCGCGGGTGACTCACTCCGGGCTCGCGTTTGCAGCTGTGGCTCGTCCGGCCGACGGAGAATGCGATTGCGGCCAGCTTGACTGCTGGTGTGCGGAGGCAGAAGAAGGCGTCGAGCGGTTCGTCAGCGCCTCATCCGCCGGTGAGTTTCGTAGTGAGCAGGGGGCCTGGTTTGGCGATCCCTCCGACGAGTGGCCATCGTCGGCGGAAGAGAGTGAGATGGATTTGCTCATCGTTCCGGGGGCAACGGATGTCAGCGGGAGCGAGCTGCAATGGCCCGCGGCGGCAAAGTGTCCCGTCTGGTTTACCGGACGAGAGCCAGACCGCCTGGAAGCGATTCCACCATTGATCGTGTTTTGTGATGACCTGTCAGATGCGGCTGCCCAGCATCTCTCCCTGGCCGTGGAATTGGCGCTGGCATGGAACTCGCGATTACTGATCGTTCATCCCCTGTCTCCGCATGCGGAGACACTCACAAAGGATGAGGATGACCTCCTGCGGCAAGCGATCTTTGGCCGACTTTCGCGGAATGACTTCCGGGCGCTAACTCACGGGTCCCAGCTGCGCATGCTTTCTGGTGGGTTAAACGAAATCTTGAAGCAGGTCAGCGCTGAACAGGTCCCTAACCTGATGATGTCCAGCTGTGGGTTGGCTGGTGGTACCCGTCCCAATTGGCGTGGTCATTTGCTGCTCTGGCCTGAGGTGTAAAAGAGCTTACGCAGTCCCGCCCTGGCTGGAAGCGTCTCTGGCCGATTTGGGCATTCTCATCAGAATGCCCATCGTCAGCACCATAAAGAGGGCCGCCGAGATGTGTGGCCAGTAGATGTGCTCTGGCTTGCACAACGCGATCCCGACCGCGGGGCCGATGATGCGGGCCAGAGCCGATAGCCCCTGCCCGAGCCCGAGGACTTCGCCTTGGTCGGAGTCGTTGGTCGCCAGCGACAGGATCGACTGCAGCGACGGATTGATCGCCGAAAAGCCCATGATGCTCAGTGGCAGGACCGCCAGCAGCATCCGGACTCCGGGGTTTGCGAGCATCGACTGGCCCGCTTCGGAGACAGTCGCAGCTTCGGCTCGAGCCACCTGAACAGGCATTGCTCCGATGTAGTAGTGGCCCACCCAGCCCGACAGTGCCAGCCCAATCACGAGTAATACGCCGCCGGTCAGTGCCATCCTCCGCTCGCCGAGGCGCGGCAATAAACGTCGTACGATGAATCCCTGGCACAGCATCAGTGTGAAGCCCAGGTACGCGAATACGAGGAAGTTCCCCCGTTCGGCCATGCCGAGTTCCTTGGTGACGAGGGCCAGCGTCATCTCGAACTGGGCAAAGGAAAACGTCGTCAGGAAAATTCCGGCCAGGGCAGCGAAGTGAACCGGGCTGTTCCAGAAGGTCGCGAGTGCACGCGGGCTCAGGAATCGCCTTGGGGCAGGGTTGGAGTTCTCGTGCAGCGATTCCTTCAGCGTGAAAAACGCGAAGAGCAGCGCGATCCCAGACAGGATCGCAGCTGCGTAACCGACCATCGGGTTCGGCGGGGCGTTTTTGTCGGCACTGGAGAAGATTGCCGCGAGCAGTGGACCGAATGTGAACCCCAGTCCGAATGCCGCACCGATCAATGCCATGCCCCGTCCGCGCTGGGCAGCTCCCGTA
>QWOR01000087.1 GCA_003669575.1 Planctomycetota bacterium
CTTTCAGGGACTCGCATTTCGAACATTTAGAGTCAACTCCATGCATGTTATCGATCAGACATGACATATCAATCGCGAATACTCCGGGTGCTGACGCTTCCGGCTCCATGAGAGCACAGCCACCCTACCCCGCGTCGCGTTTGGAGTGCGGGTGAGCGCTTTCATAAGTTTCCTGAAGTCGGCGGGTACTGACGTGGGTGTAGATTTGTGTCGTCGTCAGGCTCTGGTGGCCGAGCAATTCCTGCACGCTGCGGAGATCGGCCCCGCCATCGAGCAGGTGGGTGGCGAAGGTATGCCGCAGGGTGTGTGGGGAGACATGCTGCTGGAGATTGCAGGTGCGGATGTGCAGTTCGAGCATCCGCCCGATACTGCGGGTGGTCAACCGTTTGCCGAACTTGTTGAGGAACAAGGCGGCGGTTTCCTGTGGTTTGCCGGTTGGTGAGGGGACGCGGACCTCCATCCAGTCATTGAGGGCTTTCGCCGCGAAGGAACCAATGGGCGTGACGCGTTCCTTCTTCCCCTTACCGCGAATCCGCAGGATGTTTGCGTCGCGGTCCCAGTCCTCGATATTCACGCCCACGAGTTCAGCGACTCGCAGGCCGGCGGAGTACATAACCTCCAGAATCGCCCTGTCCCGCAGCCCGGCTGTGGTATTCGCCGGCGGAGCCTCCAGCAGCCGGACGATGTCCTCGGTCGTCAGGAAGTTCGGCAGCTTGCGTCCGACACGCGGAGTGCGGAGGGCCTTGGCCGGGTTGTTCGGGGTCAGTCCTTCCCGCGTCGTGTAGCGGAAGAAGCTACGCAGGCAGGCCAAGCGGCGGGCGATCGTCGTGCGGGCATACTGACATTCGTGCAGGTAGGTCACGTATCCGCGCAGCACAGGAATCGTAATCTGGTCGGGCTCCGCGACCGGTCCAACTCTTTCTTCGAGGTAATCGGCGAAGCTATTGAAGTCATCCTTGTAGGACTTCAACGTGTGCTCGGACGAGTTACGTTCGATACGCAGATACCGCAGAAAACCCTGAACGACGGATTCCACAGGTGTCTCCAAGGTCGGTGATCCGTCCATGGCCCAACCTCCCGAGGACCAGACCTCCGGACAATGGCCCCCATCACGCCACGCGACGGAACGATTCGTCGCCTTCGTCGCCCAGCGTTTCCTGGAGCTTGCGAACCTTCTGGCTCAGGACAGCTGCGTCGTACCAGGTGAAGCACAATTCGGGGTCGGCAGCGAACTTGCCGAGGGTTTGCAGGACCTGCGCCGAGCTGTGGTTGTCGTACAAAAAGACAAACCGCTCGCCGTCCTTGACCAATGCCAATACGTTCAGGCTGCGTTCCATCGCGCCCCCCACTCGAATTCCGGGACAACGTCGGGGGAGGAGGGAAGGCTCCGCCCCTGGTGCTCGACGCTCCCGCCGGAATGTCAGTTAGGGGTATCGGTCAATCGCACCCGTCATGTCACCCCACAGTGGTTCCTCGCACGGGAATCCTCTGCTCTGGGGACCTCCCCCCGGTTCGCGTGCCATCACGCAAACAATCGGTAGATTCGTTAAGGTTTAACAGTCGGGTCGGCCGGACTCGATGCGCCAGCGGATCACCGGGTAACAAGTGGACCGGACGTGTTGCCGCATCGGCAGTTGGGCCTGACGGCAGATGTCCTATTGAGTCGAACATATCGATGTGGTACACAGTGAGTGCCGGTTAACCGGTCGTCGCTCGTGTTCTGGAATGCTTTTCCATGTCGTGGGTTGTGAAGAGATTGGTGCTCGCCGTGATGCTGGTCCACAGCGTCTTCGGTTGCTGCTGGCACCATACCCACACGTGTGCCTGTGCCCATGAGACGCACGTTTGCTCCGGCAGCGGTCACAGTACCGCAGCCCAGACTCATCCTGATGGCTGTTCCCACCAGGAAATGAATCGCGGAGTGACGCACCGCTGTACGCATCACCACCATCACGCGTCACCCGCTCCTCACGAGCAGTCCCCCACCGGCAACGATCAAGAGCCCGGGCCACACCGTCATCAATGTGAGCATGGCACCTGTACTTTCGTCGTGGAGTCTGGCCGAATCGCGCTCTCCGATCTCGATCTGATTCAGGCATCCGTGGTCGATTATGACTGTCTGCTGAGGCCAATGGATACTCAGGCCATTCACGAGAACCTTGATTTTAGCACGCTTCCCCGGACCGCAGCTTTACGCTGCGCGGTCCTTCAAGTTTGGCAGATCTAGTCGCTGGCATTTCTTCGCCACCTCACCGGGATTTTTGAATTCCGTGAAACGGTCATGGCGGGCGCAGTTGCCTGAAGACTCGCTTGAGCCCTGCTCTCTTCCGGCGATCGATGCCACGCCGCGACCAATCAGCCTTCTTGATGCCCCGTGCGTCCACTCGTCATCCCAGTACTGTTTCTGGTTCACATCTCGCCAGAAGCCATGTGCCATGGGAATGCTCGTCTAAGTCAATTGAGAGTCTCGTGATGAACTCGAAACCCGCGCTCCACAAAACGTCCTTCTTCCGCTGGGGAACAGCTCTGCTGGTCCTGGGCATCGCGGCGGTGACATTCTCGTCCTGGTGGCCAGGGGTGAATTCACTCGTCGATCGGATGCTGGCCAAGTCGCAGCCGTCCGAATCCGGCCATGGTCATGACCACGGACACGACGACCATGCGACCTCCGGTGCCGAGGTCTCTTCGCTCGAACTTTCGGCCCAGGCCAAGTTGAACCTGGGGCTGACGGCGGAGTACCTCCGCCCGGTCGAGCTGTCGAACTACCGTAAAACGATCCCAATCCCGAGCGTGATCGTCGAACGTCCTGGTCAGACATTGATTCAGGTCTCGACCCCCATGACCGGGGTCGTCACACAAGTTGCGGCGATCCAGGGCTCTGCAGTCGAAACTGGCCAGCTGATGTTTCGGATCCGCCTGACTCATGAGGACCTCGTGCAGTCACAGACCGATTTCGTGCGTTCACTGGGTGAGTTGGATGTCGAAAATCGGGAGATCGCCCGGTTGCAGAAGGTGACCGAATCAGGGGCCATCGCCGGTAAGTCGCTGCTCGAACGCCAGTACGCCAAGGAGAAGCTGGAGGCTCTGCTCCAGTCACAGCGCGAGACTCTGCGACTGCATGGGCTGTCGCCGCGTCAGGTTGAACAGATCTCCAAGGATCGCCGTCTGCTCAATGAACTGAGTGTGATGGTCCCCGCTTCCGACCAGTCTCCCCAGGAACTCCAGCTCACGGACATGGAAGGACGACAGTCGGTGTTGTTCCAGTCCCCGGAGAAAACGTCCGGCGGTGGCGACCAGCCCGCAGCTCCAGCAGTGGGGGAGAAGCGTCCACCCCTCATCGTGGAATCGCTCGATGTACAACGTGGCCAGTCGGTCGAACAGGGAGGCAAGCTGTGCGTTCTGGCGGACTATAGCCGTCTTTACATCGAGGGCCGGGCCTTTGAGCAGGATATCGAGGCCGTCAACTCGGTTGTGAGCAAGCAGTGGAAGGTTTCCGCGGAATTCACCAGCGGCACGCGGCTCGACAACTTGCCGTTGTCGTTCGTATCGAGCGAGATCGATCCCGGCTCCCGAACTTTGAAACTCTATGTCGACCTGCCGAACGAAATCCTGCATGACACACGAAATGCCAGTGGCCAGCGGTTCCTGACGTGGAGATATAAACCAGGACAGCGGCTCCAGATGCGCATCCCGGTCGAGGAGTGGACCGACCAGATTGTGCTGCCGATCGAAGCGGTCGCTCAGGAGGGGGCCGAGTCATTTGTCTTCCGCCAGAGTGGCAAGAAGTTCCAGCGAGTTGCGGTGCATGTCATCCACAGCGATCAGTCTTCCGCGGTGATCGCCAATGATGGATCGGTGTTTCCGGGCGATGTGATTGCCAGACGCAGCGCTCATCAGATGCAGATGGCCCTCAAGAACAAGTCAGGAGGGGGAATCGATCCCCACGCGGGGCACAGTCACTAAGTGTGCTTGCTCCGTATCCGACTTGTGACCATTCCACTGCATCGAGACTGTCATGCTCAACGCAATTATTCGCTTCGCTCTCCACCAACGACTGCTCACGCTGGCAATCGCCCTGTTCCTGATGGGGTACGGCATCTGGGTCACGGAACATATGCCGATTGATGTCTTCCCAGACCTCGATCGACCGCGCGTGGTCGTCATGACCGAAGCACCCGGACTGGCTCCCGAAGAGGTCGAGACCCTCATCTCGTTCCCGCTGGAAACCGCCCTCAACGGAGCCAACGGAGTCCAGGTCGTTCGCAGCACATCGGGCATCGGGTTGTCGGTCGTCTACGTCGAGTTCGACTTTGGAACTGACATCTACATCGACCGTCAGATCGTCACCGAGCGTCTGGCGGTGATCGCCGACCGGATGCCACCGGGTGTTCGTCCACAACTTGCGCCGATCTCCTCCATCATGGGGCAGATCCTGGTCCTGGGGATGTGGAGCGATGGAAACAAAACCAATCCGATCGACTTGCGGACACAGGCCGACTGGGTGATCCGCCAACGTCTGCTGACGATCCCCGGCGTCGCTCAGATCTTCACGATGGGTGGCGGTCGCAAGCAGTATCAGGTCCTGATCGATCCAGCGTCTCTCGCCCGTGAAGGTGTGACGCTCGGCCAGATCCGCGAAGCACTCCAGCGCAGTAACGAGAACGCCACCGGAGGCTATCTCGACCAGCAAGGCCCGAATGAGCTGCTCGTCCGTGCTCTCGGACGAATTCAAACGGTGAGTGACCTGCAAAAAGTGGTCGTGGGTACGCGAGAAGGGCGGCCGATTGCCCTCGCTCAGGTCGCGTCCATTACAGAAGCCGCTCAGGCCAAACGCGGCGATAGCGGAGCTTACCAGCGTAACGCCGATGGCCAGATCACGGGTGGTGCAGCTGTCGTCTTCACGATCGCCAAGCAACCCGGAGCTGATACTCGACTGATCACCCAGCGCATTCTGGCTGCGGTCGACGACCTCAAGAAGAATCTCCCGAGTGACATCCGAATCGTCCCGATGTACTCGCAAAGCACGTTCATCGATCGAGCTATCCACAATGTCGAAGAGGCGTTACGGGATGGTGGTATTCTCGTCGTCATCATCTTGTTTCTATTCCTGATGAACCTGCGAACAACGCTCATCACCCTGACCGCAATCCCACTGTCGCTCGTGATGACGGCCATCGTGTTCAAGATTACGGGCATGTCGATCAACACGATGACGCTCGGGGGGCTGGCGGTTGCGATTGGCGAACTGGTCGACGATGCCATCGTCGATGTGGAGAACATCCATCGACGGCTCAAAGAGAACCGCCGACTGGAACATCCCCTGCCCACTCTCCTCGTGGTCTACCGGGCGAGTACCGAGGTCCGAAACTCGATCGTCTTCAGCACGATGATCGTGTGTCTGGTCTTCGTGCCACTGTTCGCCCTGCAGGGGATGGAGGGCCGGCTATTTACACCGCTCGGCATCGCTTATGTCGTTTCGATTTTCGCGTCCTTGATTGTGTCACTGACTGTCACCCCCGTCCTGTCCTACTGGTTCCTCGGCTCAGAAAAAAGCCACGCCGAGGAAACCGATGGCCTCATTCTGAGAACACTTAAGTGGGGGGCCGAACGCGTGATCCGTTTCAGTCTGGCGTACCCGCGGTTCAACCTGATGACCGTGGCTCTTGGCGTTGCGATCGCCGCATTGTGTGCTGTACGGCTCGATCGCGATTTCCTGCCGCCGTTCAACGAAGGGGCGATCCAGATCAACGTCCTGCTTCCCCCGGGTACATCCCTGGCAACCAGTACCGAGATTAATCAGGTCGTTGAGAAGCGATTGTCGGAAAACGCGGATGTCATGACCTTTGTCCGGCGCACCGGCCGATCCGAAATGGACGAACACGCCGAACCCGTCAGTGCCAGTGAATACATTGTCGAACTGGACCCGAACTCACCACGTTCCCGCGAAGAACAACTCGCCGCGATTCGTGACACCCTGGCCGATATCCCAGGAGTCGTTTCAGCCGTGGAGCAACCGATTTCGCACCTGATCTCACACATGCTGTCAGGGGTAAAGGCACAGATCGGGATCAAGATCTTTGGGGATGATCTCGACGAGTTGCGAAAACGAGCTGACCAGGTCAAAGCCGAGATCGCAGGCATCGCCGGTGTGCAGGACCTGATCGTGGAACAACAAACGATCATCCCCCAACTCCGCATCGAACTGGATCGCGATCAGCTGTTGTTGCATGGACTGAGCGTGGCTGATGTCAACGAATTCATCGAAACAGCCATGAATGGTGTCACGGTTTCGGAGATCCTGCAGGGGCAACGCACTTTCGATCTGGTCTTGCGGCTGGAGGAAGGAGCCCGCGAGAACCTCGACACATTGCGACGGCTGACGATCGACCTCCCGGATGGTGGACAAGTTCCACTCGAGACAGTGGCCCGGGTCTATAAGTCGGGTGGCCCCAACTCCGTCAACCGGGAGAACGTCCGCCGCCGCATCGTGGTGCAATGCAACGTATCCAATCGAGGAGTGGTCGATGTCGTCCAGGAGATTCAGGCCCGCCTGGCACCTTTGCAGGCTGACCTGCCTCCCGGATATTACCTGGAGTTTGCTGGCCAGTTTGAAAGCCAGCAGAAAGCCTCACGACTCCTTGGCATGCTGTTCCTTGTGGC
>QWOR01000316.1 GCA_003669575.1 Planctomycetota bacterium
GAGTGGCTCACGCTTGTTCCGCAGCGTCTTCAGGTAGACCGAACGACGGCTGGCCGTCATGTCAGATCCTGCCCCGCCCTCAGTCAGATCGAGTTCTCCCGACGCAGACAGCATGCTGTCCCGGATCTGCTCAGCCACCATGCGACGAATCGGAAATCGCCACAACAGCCGGTCCGACGGGTCGGTCTGCATTCCCGAATCCATCATCGCCAGATTGTCCGGGTGTCGACTCGACTGACGGTAGACCGCCGACATCACGATCAACCGATGCAACTTCTTCATACTCCAGCCCTGGGCCACGAACTCACTGGTCAGCCAGTCGAGTAATTCCGGATGTGTCGGTGGTTCCCCAAGCTTGCCGAAGTCACTGACACTCGCAACGAGACCCGTTCCAAAGTGATGCTGCCAGAGCCGATTGACAATGACGCGCGTGCTGAGCGGGTTTGTTGGTGAGGCAATCCACCGTGCCAGAGTGGTCCGCCGCCCCGAGGTCGAGACCCCGTCAGCCACTGGCTCAATCGTCGCCGGATTTGGATCGAGTACTGAGGGGAATCCCGGCAACACATCGCCCAGTCGGGGACGATCGGGCACATGGACCACGGGTGCCAGCTTGCCAAAGTCCTGGACCGTCAAAGTTGTTGGCAGCGGCTTCGGCTTGATCGCATCAAACGTCGCCAGCTCTTTCTTCAATGCTTCCCTCTCCGCCCGCTCGGGGCTGTCCTTTGGGAATTTTTTTTCGAGTTGGGGGTATTCTTCGAGGATCTGCAGGTGAACGAGATGGGCGATCTGGTTCTCATACGAGTTTCGTTCCTGGGCTGGCTTGTGATACATCGCCTGGAAGTCTTCGTGGAACCGGCTGATGGCCAGGTCCACAATGGGCTTCAGGCGAGGTTGTTCCAGAGCATCGATCTTGGCTCTTACTTCGCGGGTTGCCTCTTCCCAGCCAGCCAGTTGCTTCTGGTATGCGGCGATCTGCTCGGGTGTCGCCAGTGGACGCTCATTCTGAAACGAAATGTTGCACATGAACGCCTGTAGCCGGTAGTAGTCCTTCTGCAGCAGCGGATCGAACTTGTGGTCGTGGCACTTTGCACACCCCAGCCCCAGCCCGAGAAACGCATCGGCGGTTGTCTCGGTCACATCTTCCAGGATCGCCCGCCACTGCACTGCAGCATCGCGCTGGTTGTACTCATAGATCCCGTTTCTCCAGTACCCTGTCGCCGCCAGAGCTTCCGGATTGTGTGGATCGATCTCGTCCCCAGCCAGCTGCTCCATCACAAACCGGTCATAGGGCTTGTCGCTGTTGAACGCTTGAATCACATAGTCGCGGTAACGCCACGAATTCGGGCGGTAGGTGTCCTGCTTGTACCCATCCGACTCGGCATACCGCACCAGATCGAGCCAGGACCGAGCCATCTGCTCGCCGTAGAGTGGACTTGCCAAAAGTTGATCAACCAGCGTTTCGTAAGCCGTATCAGAGGTATCCGACAGGAAGGCGTCCATCATCTTCGGGCTTGGCGGCAAGCCCGTCAGATCGAGAGAGACGCGTCGCGCCAATGTCACTCGATCGGCCGCGGGAGCCGGCTCCAACTGAGCCTCTTTCAACTTGGCGAGAATGAATCGATCGACCTCTGTCCGGCTCCAGGCATCGCCCTCGACTTGGGGCGGCTCAACCCGCTTCACCGGCTGAAAGGCCCAGTAGTGCCGATCTTCCTCACTGATCTCGCGACCGGGTGAACGCGATGGAGCCACTTTTTCACCCGCTGGCCACGGGGCCCCCATCTCGACCCACCGGGTCAGGTGTTCGATCTGCTCCTCAGACAACTTACTGTCGGGCGGCATCTGTAACGATTTGTAATTCACCGCTTCAAGCAGCAGGCTCTCCTCCAGATGGCCCTCCACGACAGCAGGCCCGGACTCACCCCCCAACAACAGCCCCTCGCGAGAATCAATTCGCAGCTGTCCGCTTTGCTTCTGGTCGCTGTGACAGCGGTAACACTTTTCAACGAGTAGCGGCCGCACGTGGGTTTCGAAGTATTTCAACTGATCCGCCGTCGGCGTATCCGTTGGTTCGGCACTGACGCCCCGGCCAACCATCCCCAGGAGGAACAGGGCGATCAGACTGGTGATCCGCAACTGCATCGATCAACTCCTCCATCCCGCCAGCCACCTGGTACTCGACAATCCAGATCACCCGGGAGACATCACCTACCACAGCCAGCAAATAACGTTCTTCGAGCATACACCGGAGCAGAACCAGGACCAAGAGAAACACCCCCAAGTTTCTCGTTCACTCCTATTCCGCGATCGCTGCCTGAATAGTGAGATCGGCCCTGACAACCCTCTCTGGTTGTGCTGGATAGAGTTGTCATGGACAATTGGCGACAACTCCACTGAAACAGTTTGGATCCCACATGGAACTCGATGACGAAGTCTGTTTGTGCTTCCATGTCAGCAAGCGAAAACTGCTGAGCTACATGCGGATCAACAAATCCCGGATGCGACGAGCCAGTCAGCTCAGTGAGTGTGGCGGAGCGGGAACGGGATGCGGGTGGTGCGTGGGATACCTCAAGCGGTTGTTCGCTCAGATGAACCCGGAAGCGGCGACGGCCGAAGCCGCTCTGGCTGCTGAGCCGACCCCGGAAGAGCATCGAACAGGACGGGCCAGCTACCTGAAGCAGAAAGAAGAGGGATGATTGATGAATCTTGATCATCATCAACAGTCGCGTCGCGATGCCCTCTGGAAAATCGGGGGTGGGTTTGGAGGCGTCGCCCTCGCGGGGCTGTTGCAGCGTGAAGGACTGCTGGCCGATTCAACGACCATCGACCGCTCAGTCGGCCTGCACCATCCCGCCAAAGCCAAATGCGTCATCCAGCTGTTCATGAACGGTGGGGCGAGCCAGATGGACTTGTTTGATTACAAGCCCGAGCTGGAGAAACAGCATGGCATGAAGTTCGACCCCGGAAATGGATTGCGGGTCGAAGCCGCCACGAGCGAACCGGGCAAGGTGATGAAATCGCCGTTCGAGTTCCGCCAGCATGGTGAGTGTGGTCGCTGGGTCAGCAGTGTCATGCCCGAATTGGCCAGGCATGTCGATGACATCGCTTTCGTGCTGTCGATGCAGTCGCGGACCAATGTGCATGGTCCGGCCAGTTACCTGATGAACACGGGCTTTCTGCTGCCCGGATTCCCGTGCCTGGGATCATGGGTGTCATATGGGCTGGGGCGATTGACCGATAGCTTACCGACGTTTGTAGTACTGCCCGATCCGCGTGGATTGCCCTACAACAACCGGGGCAACTTCAGCTCAGGGTTCCTGCCCGCATCCCATGCGGGAACGACCCTTAACATGGCGAATGCCTCTCCCATCAATGACCTCCTCCCGCCCGCCGAAGCTACGCTCGTTACCGCAGCCAGTGAGCGTGAAGGGTTGCAACTGCTCCGTGAACTGAACTCGAAACACCTCGCTGAACACCCGGGTGATTCCCGACTGGAGGCTCGCATCTCCAGCTATGAACTGGCTGCGAAAATGCAGTTGGCGGCACCAGAAACGTTTGACCTGACCCGCGAGAGTCAGGAGACGCATAAGCTGTATGGCATCGATGACCCGGTGACAGCCGACTTCGGAAAACGCTGCCTGACAGCTCGGCGGATGGTCGAGCGGGGCGTGCGATTCGTGCAGGTCTGGAGCGGTGCCGGTGGTTCGAGTAACAACTGGGACAATCACTCCGACATCATCAACCAGCTGCCACTGATGACGAAGGCGACTGATCGCCCCGTAGCTGCGTTGCTGGCCGACCTGAAAGCTCGGGGACTTCTGGATGAGACGCTTGTTCTCTGGTCAACGGAGTTCGGCCGGATGCCATTTACTCAAGGAGCGACCGGTCGCGATCACAACGGCGGAACCTTTACCAGCTGGATGGCTGGGGCCGGAGTGAAGCCGGGCGTTGCAATCGGCGAAAGCGATCCGTGGTCCTGGAAAGGCGGCGCGAACTCGTACACGACCTACGATTTCAACGCGACCGTCCTCCATCTCCTCGGGATCGATCACGAGAAGCTCACCTTCCGTAACAACGGAGCCAACCGCCGCCTCACCGATGTGCATGGGCACGTGCTGAACGAGATCCTGGAAACGCCACGGGCATAACTGAGGACTGAACGTTCTGTCAAAGGGGGCCTCACCGGAGGCAACCCGTATCCCGCATCGCCCACAAGAAGGCATGCCAGACGGGACAAACTGATTCCCGGTAAATCCGAGTCGGACAGAGATTCCTGTCGATCTCATTTCGCATGGCAGACCTCCATCACGGAAGCAACAGCTCTGCGGAATCGCTGGAGCGGGAGTTCGGCAGCGGGGGATTGTCGAGAGGGCGGAAGGTAAATACGGCGGAGAGTTTTGTCTCGGTCGTGTAGTTCCGCGTGGCTGCGTGGAAGGCCAGGCAGTGGAAGAACAGAACATCGCCGGGCTCCAGCGGAGCGTGGACGACCTTATCGAGGAGCGGCCGGTTGGCGGGGTGATCCTCACGCAGGAACAGATCATCGTCGAACTGATCCCGTTCGAACTTCATCCGGTGGGTCCCGGGAATCAGCTTCAGACAGCCGTTCTCTGGAGTTTCGGCTCCCAGGGCCAGCCAGACGTTCACCAGTTCCGGACGGGTGAACGACCAGTAACGGATGTCCTGATGCCAGCCGGTATCGCTGCTGTGCCGGGGCTCCTTGGTCATGATGCAGTTGTGGTGCGCCAGCGGGCAGACGACACGGGGACCGAGCAGCTGCTTCAGGCGATTGACAAGCCGAGGCAGAGTCATCCATTGCAGAAACGCGTGATCACGAGTGAGGGCCTGCTTGAGACGCCGGACGGTACGGCCGCCTTCCGCATCGTGGGAGACGGGGGCTCCGGGGTAGTGCAGATCAGCCTCGAACTCGACCGGCTCAATCACCCGGGCCAGTCCCTCCAGAGTGACTTCACGCATGCGTTGAAGCAGGTCGTCAGGTGCCAGACCACGTACGACGATGTAGCCGTCTCGCTGGAACTGTTCGACTTCGGCGGGCGTGAATGAATCAGCAGGGGTCGAGCGAGCCAAGGACGGATGCTCCGGGAAAGGGCGGTCAAACAGGAAGGGCGACGAGGGGGTGACAATCAGCCTGCCAGAATGTTCATCATACCGCAGACCGAGCAGCTGCCTGAAGCGTGAACGCCAGCGGCGGGGCTACTTCTCCTCGGGCTTCTCCAGCAGGATCTTGTCGCCCGCCTGAAGCCCCGACTTGATGTGCGTTTTTGTTGCACTGGTCAGGCCGACCTCGACGGTCTGACGGCGGGGTTCCCCTCCCTCCACGGACACAAAGACGTAGTGCTGGTTCGGATTCTCATCCTCGGCAAAGACAGCCGACGACGGGACGGCCGTCAAATCGGGGGCGGAGAACTGCACCAGCCGAACCTTACCCGTCATTCCCGTGATCAGGGGCTTGGATCCCGGACCACCCTGCCCAGCTTCGAAATCGACCTCTCCACTGAAGTGTCCCTCCTTGGCAAAGACGCGCGAGATCCCTTTCAAATTACAGGGAATCGCCACGCCTGCATAAGCAGTCGGAAAGAACTCCCCTTTTTGATCGACCTCGCACTTGCCGATGTCCTTCTCGGGGAGATCAACCCAGAGCGTGGCCCCTTTGTCAGGGATGATGGTCATGATGACCTGGTGTGGAGTAATCGTTCCGCCGGGACGAAGGCTCGAACGCATCGCCTCGGTCGTCGTCCATTTGCCGAATTCCGCCTGGCCATAAACGACGATGCCGTCGATCGGTGAGGTCAGCTTGAGTAATTTCTCATCGGCCTTCAGATGAGCGAGTTTGAGTTCGAGACTCTTTTGATTGTGCTGGAGCTTCTCGACCTCCAGTTTCTTTTGGGACAAGGTAGCGGGCAGGCTCTCACGGGTCTTCTCCAGGTTGAGCGATTCGCGGTCCTTAGCGACTTCCTTCAGACGTTTTTCCCGAGGAATTTCCTGGCCAAGTCGGCGTTCATGCTGAACCTTGGATGTCTTCACCAGAAACTGGGCCCGCTCGACTTCACGCCGGGCGCGCTTGAGGATGATCTCCTCGGTCTCTTCCGTCAGATCGTCTGCTTTGTACATCTTCTCGAGTTGGTTGAGTTCCTCCTGTGATCCGTCCAGTGAGTCCTGCGCCATCTTGAGATTCTCGTCCACACTTTGTCGTTCCAGCGCTTCGCCTTGTTTGACGAAGTCGTTCCATTCTTCCAAGGCCACAGCTGCGGTACGTTCGGCAGCTTCCAGATCGAGGGGATTCGTTTTCTCGAGCAGCTTCAGGTCGATCTGGGCGAGGGCGAGCGACGTGTTGTTGGAAACTACTTCCAGCATCAAGGCGTCGAGTTCCCGCTCAAATGTCATCGATTCAAATCTCACGATTTCATCGCTCGCCTTGACCGAACGGCCCGATTCAATTGCCCAGTCGACAACGAAGGTCGTCCACTCCTTGGGCTTGATCTGAATCTCCTCCGAACCGATGGACTGCACATTCCCATCGAGCATCACAGCGGCCTCAAACGCGCCCGCCACGACAAGGTGGCTTTTCGGTGGTGGCGGCGGCGAGTCCTCAGGGGCATCGTCGGCCAGCAGTGAGACACCTGAGCAGAGCAACCCCAGC
>QWOR01000177.1 GCA_003669575.1 Planctomycetota bacterium
CGTGGTGCTGTTCGGGTGGATGATCAGCGACTTGCTGTCGCCGATGTTGGCCAGGTGCGAGAACAGCTTCACGTTGTTAATGAGCTTGATGCCGTTCTGGCTCTGCTGCTCGGGCGTTGCCCCGGCGATGCCGAAGCCGAACACAGCTCCCGGTCCCTTGGGCATGTACTTCTTCGCCATTTTGTAGCTGGGGTGTGACTCCAGCCCGGCGTAACCGACCCACGAGACCTTCTTGTGGCTCTGCAGGAACTGGGCCACAGCCAGAGCGTTCGAGCAGTGACGCTCCATCCGCAGGTGCATCGTTTCGAGTCCTTGCAGCAGCATCCACGCGTTGAATGGGCTGATCGCGGGGCCGAGGTCGCGCAGACCCTGAGTCCGAACCTTGAGGATGTAGGCGATGTTCATCCCGCCGAACGCCCCGTAGAAGCTCATCCCGTGGTAGCTGGGGTCGGGCTCGGTCAGCTCGGGGAACTTGCCGTTGTTCCAGGGGAACCCGCCCTTCTCGATGATCGCTCCACCGATCGACGTGCCGTGGCCGCCAATGAACTTGGTGCAGCTGTGAACGACGACATCGGCCCCGTGGTCGAACGGGCGACAGAGGTACGGGGTCGCCATCGTGTTGTCGACGATCAGCGGAATGCCCGCTTCGTGAGCGATCTGGGCAATGGCGGCCAGGTCGGCGATGTCGCAGCGGGGGTTGCCGATGGTCTCGACGTACAGACAGCGGGTGTTCGGCTTGATGGCCTTCTTGAAGTTCTCCGGATTGCTCTGATCAACGAACGTGCAATCGATTCCCATCTTGGGGAACGTGTAGTGGAACAGGTTGTACGTTCCACCGTAGAGGCTCGACGACGAGACGATGTGCTGACCGGCCCGGCAGATATTCTGGATGGCCAGCGCCTCAGCGGCCTGACCTGACGCAACTGCCAGAGCCCCCGATCCACCTTCCAGCAGGGCGAGCCGCTTTTCCAGCACGTCGGTCGTGGGGTTCATCAGCCGGGTGTAGATGTTCCCGAAGGCCCGCAGCCCGAACAGGTCCGCGGCATGATCGGTGCTATTAAAGACATACGAGGTCGTCTGATAGAGCGGCACGGCCCGTGAATTGGTCGTGGGATCGGGCACCTGGCCCCCGTGAAGACAGAGCGTTCCCAGTTGAAGTGCAGGTTGATCGGCCATGAGCTGTGGTTCCCGGTGATGTGGTCAGTGAAATGAAGGCCAACATAGTAATCGCGGCGAATCGCGGTCGCAAAGGTGTGGGATTGGGGCGAAACCTGGCGCGAGCCCATGCCGGGGCAGCACATCAACGATGCCAGCTGCGATGCAGGAGACGTTTCGGCTCGCACTCACGGACGGCAACCGATTGCTCAACTACGCGAGGATATCTCGTAATACCTTGCCATGGACATCAGTCAGTCGGAAATCGCGTCCCGCATAGCGATATGTCAACTTCTCGTGATCGAAGCCGAGCAGGTGCAGGATCGTCGCGTGCAGGTCGTGTACGCTCGTCGGCTTGTCGACCGCCTTAAAGCCAAAGTCGTCGGTGGCCCCGTACGCGGTCCCGCCCTTGATGCCTCCACCGGCCATCCAGACGCTGAACCCGTAGTGGTTGTGATCCCGGCCACGCGTCTCCTTACCGTCTCCACGTGCCAGTTCCACCGTGGGGGTCCGGCCAAACTCACCGCCCCAGATGACCAGCGTTTCGTCGAACATCCCACGCTGCTTCAGGTCGTGCATCAATGCGGAGATCGGGCCGTCAATCTGGCCCGCCAGCTTGCGATGATTCGCCTCGATCTGTTCATGATTGTCCCAGGGCTGCCCTGCCCCATGCCACAATTGGACGTAACGGACGCCACGTTCCAGAAGTCGCCGGGCGATCAGAGTCTGCCGCCCGTGAACTCCATCCCCGTAGGCCGCCTGGATATGGGCTGGCTCCTTCGAAATATCAAACGCCTCCGCAGCCTCGGTCTGCATCCGGAAGGCCAGTTCAAACGACTGGATCCGCGCATCGAGCCGCGAGTCGATGCGGTCCGCCTGATGCTGGGTGTTGAGTGTCTTGAGGAGATCGAGCTGTTTCCGCTGCACCGCGAGTGACGCATGGGGGCTGCGAATGTTCTCGATCATCTTCTCGAGTTCGCGGAACTGCGGGTCGATGAATGTCCCCTGATAGATCCCCGGCAGAAAACCCGACTGCCAATTCTCGGCGTCCTTGATCGGCATGCCGTTGGGGCACATCGCGATGAAGCCCGGCAGGTTGCGGTTCTCTGCGCCGAGCCCGTACATCACCCAGGCTCCTACGCTGGGACGCGGCTGAACGGAGTCGCCGCAGTTCATCAGCATCAATGATGGCTCGTGGTTCGGCACTTGGGCATACATCGAACGGATGACCGCCATGTCGTCGGCGTGTTCCGCTGTCTTGGCGAAGATTTCGCTGATTTCGAGGCCGCTTTCGCCGTACTTTTGAAACTTGAACGGAGAGGGAAATGCCGCGCCGGTCTTGCGCTCGGTGGTCAGATTGATCGGTGCTGGCTTGCCCGCATAGGTCTGCAGTGCTGGCTTGTAGTCGAACGTATCAACGTGCGAGGGACCGCCATTACAGAAGAAGTGGATGACTCGCTTCACTTTACCCGGGAAGTGTGGTGCCTTGATCCCGAGGCCTGAGTCAGCTGGAGCGGCCTGAACGATACTGCTCGGATCATCGAGCATCAGGCCCGCCAGACCGAGCGCTCCCATCCCCATTCCAGATCGCTGGAGCATGGAACGTCGATTGAGATTTCCGAAGTCGAGCATGACACCACCCATTCAAGGACTCTGATGCATTCAGTGTACCCGAGAATCGACTCGCGGGAAGACTTAAGAGTCGTGGCCGTGTGGTGATCTGGGGGTTTGCTCATCGATGCGAGATGCTGAACCTCGTCCACTTCAGTCGGACACGATGACAAACGCGCTCGCGACCTCGTCGGGGATTCGCGTGAGTCGCTGGTCACTGTTACGGACGAAAGCCCAGTGGGTTTCGGCTTTCGCGAGCAGAGTGCCGTCCAGGCGACGAATCTCAAAACGCCGCCGCGAGGAAACCTTCTGCATGTCGGCCACCCAGGTATGCACGATGACCTGGTCTCCCTCGAATGCAGGGACGCGATACTCGATAAAGTGGGACCGCACGACCCAGCTGAACCCGGCCTCCTGATAGCGTGACATCGGCCAGCCCTGCTCCCTGGAATGTGCCACAGCGGCATCCTGCATCCAGCGAATGTAGACGATGTTGTTCACATGTCCCAGGCGATCAATGTCATCCAGAGCGACGGTCAGCGGGAACTCAAAACGGGCGGGCATGGCGAATGCTTGTGCGATGGTCGGGACAGAAATGGCGAGTCCAAGGAGTTTGTGGCGATGGTAGCTGGATGAGAAGCGAGTGACCATGCCGGGCTCTCCGCATGTAAATGCCGCTTACTCCACTTGCCAGCCTCTCGAGCGCTCGACAGCCCGCCTCCATGTCGCTGCCTTTTGATACCGGTCCGCATCACTCATCTGCGGAGCGAACTCCTGATCAAGCACCCAGTTCGCAGCCACTTCGTCCAGGCTCGCCCAGAACCCGACAGCGAGTCCGGCGAGATAAGCCGCCCCGAGAGCTGTCGTCTCCTGGACCAGTGGACGACGAACCTGTGTGGCGACCAGGTCGGCCTGAAACTGCATCAGCCGACTATTACTTGACGCTCCGCCATCCACCTTGAGTGTTTTGAGTGGGATCCCGGAGTCGAGCTGCATCGCTTCGATCAGATCAAGCGTCTGATACGCCATTGAATCGACAGCCGCCCTGGCGAGGTGAGCTTTCGTGGTTCCTCGAGTGAGTCCAATGATCGTGCCGCGAGCTGACGGGTCCCAGTAGGGTGCCCCCAGACCGACAAAGGCCGGGACAAACATGACTCCACCGGCATCATTCACTGAGTCGGCCAGAGTCTCGACCTCTTGCGAAGAGGTGATGATCCCTAAACCATCACGCAACCACTGCACTACCGCGCCGGCGATGAAGACCGATCCCTCCAGACAGTAAGTCACCTCTGTCCCGATCCGCCAGCCGACCGTTGTGATGAGTCCTGATTGTGAGTGGATCCGCTGACTTCCCGTGTTCATCAGCAGGAAGCAACCTGTGCCGTACGTGTTCTTGACATCTCCCGATGAGAAACACGCCTGACCAAAAGTGGCTGCCTGTTGATCTCCGGCACAGCCAGTGATCGGAATTGCGCGGCCCAGCAATGAAGGCTCGGTCTCTCCCAGCATCCCGGATGAAGAGCAGATGCGAGGCAGCATGGCCTTCGGCACGCGAAAGATACTCAACAACTCCTCGTCCCAGTCGAGGGTCTCCAGATTGCAGAGCAGCGTTCGACTTGCATTGCTCACGTCGGTCACATGCGAACGCCCACCGGTCAATCGCCAGATGAGAAAGCTGTCGACCGTCCCGAACAGGATTTCACCATTCTCAGCCCTTGATCTCGCTCCCGGAATCGTATCGAGCAAATGAGCGATCTTGGTGGCCGAAAAGTAAGCGTCAATCACCAGCCCCGTCTTCTCACGGACGAGTGACTCATGCCCCGCTCGTTTCAGCCGCTCACACTCCGGTGAGGTGATCCGGCTCTGCCAGACAATCGCGTTCGCAATCGGCTGCCCTGTGGACCGGTCCCACAGGATCGTTGTCTCGCGCTGATTGGTGATCCCAATGGCAACGATCGCATCCGCTCCGCCGGGGACTTTCGCGATGGCCTCTCGGGCGGTTTGCAGTTGGGACTTCCAGATGTCCTCTGGATCATGCTCGACATGTCCGGGAGCTGGGTAAATCTGCGGGAACTCTCGCTGGGCCTTGGCAACCACCACACCGCAATGATTCACGAGCAGAGCCCGACTGCTGGTTGTGCCTTGATCAAGAGCGAGAATCAGACGTTCCATCACAGCCCCCAGCTGTTGAGTTGGTTAGTGGTGCCGAATTTTGCCTGAGTATGTCCCTGTTCAGGGACTCTCGCAAGAGGCGGTTCGGTAAGGTGAACGCCAGCGACCGCTTGGTCTGGTGGACCGACTACGATACAACCATGCCTGTCCGTTTCTCATCGAGCCAGTGAATGTCGCTTCCACGCACCCTCATCGCCCTCTGCACCTATAACGAGCGGCAGAACGTCGAACTCCTGATTCCTCAGCTACGAGCTGCGGTTCCGGAGGCTGATCTGCTGTTCGTCGACGACAACTCGCCTGATGGCACCGGCCAGTACGTTGGCGAAGTCTCGTTCACCGACCCGCAGGTCAAGCTGTTGCATCGCGAGAAGAAAGAAGGCCTCGGTGTCGCGATCCGAGCGGGCTTCCAATATGCCGTGGACCAGGGTTACGACTTGCTGGTCAACATGGACGCCGATTTCTCTCATCCACCGTCGGTCATTCCCCAGCTGATTGCAGCGTCAAAAGACGCTGATGTGGTGATTGCCTCTCGCTATGTGGAAGGCGGTGGGGTCGTCGGATGGCCCGTGCAGCGTAAGGTCATGAGCCGGGGCATCAACACCTATGTCCGGGTCCTGCTCGGGCTGAAGACCCGGGACAACAGCGGCAGCTTTCGGTGCTACCGGGTCGAGCTCCTGCGTCGGGCCGATCTTTCAAAAGTCCGGTGCAAGGGATACGCGGTCTTCGAGGAACTGCTGTTCCGGCTCAAACAGGCCGGGGCGACATTCCTGGAGATCCCCTATACTTTCGAGGAGCGCCGCTTCGGAACGACAAAAATCAACATGAAAGAAGCGTTCCGGGCCCTCGGCAATCTCGCACTGTTGCGGCTGCGAGGCGAGTGATCTTCGTGGCACAAGGTAATCATCACAGATGAATTGGCTCAAACACGCCTTCGACACCAGTGGCCCCGACGAGCCGCCCAGCGCGGCCCAGCTGGAGCTGGCAGACAAGCTCTGCCACGAGGTCGTGCGACGCGGCCTTGCCATCCCGGCACTGGTCTTCCTGGAGATGTCACGACCGCTTAACCGGCTGAGTTCACAGGCGATTCACTTCCTGGCCCCGATGCTCGGAATGTTCCGCCTGGATGCGAACAGGAAGGACGACTCCGCGTCGGACAACCCAGCAGAGACATCACCAGAAAAGCCAGATGCTACCCACGAAATTCTCGCACAGTTCCTCGAACGCCCCGACTCAGTCGAATACCTGTGCCAGCGCATCGACGCGATGGAGAAGGCCAGAACTCATCTCGAGTGAGTTATTCAACGATGAATCGGGAATGAAGTAAGAGGGGAACACTAATCTCCGCTGATTTGCACTGATCTGGAGCGATCCTGTTATCGCTTCTCAGGTGAACTGGGTTGCCTTTTCCTACTCTTGATTCACGGAGATCAGTCAAGATTAGCGTTCACATTTTCCCCAAGACCACGGTCGAAGATGCACCGGGATGAACGGCTCTCCGAACGACCTCAACATCGCCGACGCGTGGAGTCACCGAACAGGAATCGCGATCGAGTCGTTTATTCTGGCAACGGCTGCCCCTTGGTCTCTGGAGCGAACCAGATGGCGACAAGCCCCACCAAATAGATCAAGCTCAGCAACATACACGCGTCGGGATACTTTCCCCCGAAGTGCACGTTGATCAGATAGCCGATGTAGAGCGAC
>QWOR01000286.1 GCA_003669575.1 Planctomycetota bacterium
CGGACGAAGCAGTCGAACCCGGCTGCTCTCGCAGCCAGAGCCGCGTGCTCAATCTGGTCGATCGAAAACCCGGTGTGTTCATGGTCGATCCAGAAACCCTGGAAGCCGCCGTGAATCGCGAAGATCTCGATCAGATTCGGCGTGAAACCCCGCCCGATCGAGAAGACGTTCACCGACTCGCCCCGCGAGAGACGGTCTTTCAGTGATGTGACCATAGTTGCCTCTCGCTCAAATATGTGCCTGACAGATCAGCCGTCGGAGCTGCGGCCGGTGACAGCCAGGTTGTCGCGATGGATCACTGCTTTGTCGGCATCGGCACCGAGTAAACGCACGATCTCCGCGGTCCGCTGACCCGCGATTTGAGCGAGTTGCTGCGAGTTGAAATTGATCAGGCCACGGGCGACTTCGATTCCCTGCGGGTCGAGGACGGAGACGATCTCACCCTTCGAGAAATGTCCTTCGACGCCAGTAACTCCAATCGCGAGCAGTGATCGGCCGTTGTCACGCACAGCCTTTGTCGCGCCAGCGTCAAGTCGCACTTTTCCGACGGGAGTTACTGTATACCCAATCCAGCGTTTCCAGGCCGCGACCGGTTCCCCCGAGCCGAGGAACAGGGTTCCGATTTCTTGTGACTCGCGCACTTTGTCGAGGACGGTACGATCGGTGCCGTTAGCGATGATGACATGACCACCACCCGAAGTCGCCATACGGACTGCTTCGAGCTTGGTCACCATCCCACCTGTCCCGCGCGTGCTCTTTGTCTCAGCCGCCAGCCCACGCAATGTTTCGTCCCAGTGCTCGACCAGCGGGATGACTTTTGCACCGGGGTCTTTGGGGTCGCGGTCATAGAGTCCGTCGATCACCGACAAGATGATCAGCAGAGGTCGCTCCAGCAGACTCGACACCATCGCGGCCAAACGGTCGTTGTCGCCGAACTTGATCTCGTCGATGCTGACGGTGTCGTTTTCATTGACGACGGGAATGACATCATATTCAAACAGCGTATTGATCGTGTTACGGATATTCAGATACCGCACCCGCCGTCGAAAATCATTCGCCGTCAGCAGGATCTGCGACGCCCGCAGCCCATGCCGCTGGAACGCATCGTCGTATGATCCGATCAGGTGAGCCTGCCCGACGCTGGCGGTTGCCTGCAGGTGCGGCAGCTCTTTCGGCCGCTCTTTCAATCCGAGCAACCCGATCCCCGCGCCAATTGCCCCGCTGGAGACAACGAGGACTTTCTTCCCGGTTTGCCGCAGGCGGACCAGCTGGTCCGCGATACTGCTGATCCGGTCGAGGTCGAGCGTGTCGTCCGGACGCGAAAGAGCGTTGGTCCCAATCTTGACGACAATCGTGCGTGCCGCCTCAAAGGCAGCTCGACGAACAGCACTCTCCATGACGGGTAATCTCTAGGCTCGGGATCGGGGATTCGTAAGCAGCAGTTTAGCAATGGCCCCCGGTCACGGAGAGTCAACCGTCACGAATGTCTCAGATGCTCACAGGGAGCCTCTCCGGCAATCGACAGGCAATAAACTCGTGCGCTGCGTCCAGAGAGGTACGTCGCAGTCCACGAGAGCGCCGGAGTGCGTTGCCGGGTGATCGAAGCCGTACGAGGCAGAGCCGTGTCGGCTCTGCCTCCAAAACGATCACTTGTTCAACTCGAACGTCACCTTCTCGATCTGGCCGGTGAACTCGAACGAGCCCTTGTCCCCGTAGACTTCATCGACGGACGTAATCGAGTCTCGACCGACCTCAAAAGGCTCCAGCCCATGACGGAACAGAGTCCGTTTCAAGTGGCCTTCGCCAGCTTCTTTTCCGTTGACGAACAGTTTCAGCGTCCCACTTCCGCTGGGATTTCCATCGGCTGTGAACTCGGTCTTCAAGGTCACGTGACCCTCGGGTAAGGCTTCCGTTCCAGAAACGGTGACATCGGCGATTTCAAAGCAGGTGTAATGGAATGTGGGCTTGCCATCCTTGACGAAGAGTGTCCAGCCTGCGGAGAAAGCCCCGGCACAAGCGACAACGCCTTCGGCACCACCCTGTGGAATGGTCAGCTCCGCGGTGATCGTGTTGCTTCTCGGGAATGCCTGTGGCCCGATGGGCTCTGGCAACCAGACGTTGTTCCCAAAATAGGTCCAATGGGTTTTGGGTTCGCCGGACACTCGCATGCGAGGATCCATCCGCTCGCTGAAACGGGGATCAAACGGGAAGACATCATAGGTCTTCGCCTCTTCGAGGAATCTGGCCTGCAGTTCCTTGAGCTTATCAGGCATCTTTGCGGCCAGATCGTTGGCTTCACTAAAGTCCTCATCGATATGGTACAACTCCCACGGCGCCTTCAGAAAATCCTCGTTCCGTCCGAGTGTCAACCAGGGGAAGCCGTACCGGCTGCATGCCACCCAGCCGTCGTGGTAGATCGCCCGGTTGGTGGCCAGTTCGAAGTACTGGGTCGTGCGAGGGCTCTTGGCCTGGGCATGATCGAACGAGTACACCATGCTCATTCCTTCGATCGGCTTTTGTTCGATCCCGTTGACGACGTTCGGTTCCTGGATCTGGCAGGCCTCGAGAATGGTCGGCACGACATCGATGACGTGGTGGAACTGCGTGCGGTTCTCTCCCTTCGACTTGAACCCCTTCGGCCAGTGAACCACCATGGGATTTCGCGTACCGCCAAAGTGACTGGCCACCTGCTTGGTCCATTGAAACGGCGCATTCATCGCCCAGGCCCAGCCAACTGGCACATGCGGTTCGCTGGTCGGCCCGCCGATTTCGTCGATGCGTTTGACCATGCTTTCCAGCCCGAGCTGAATTCCAATCAAGCTGGCGATCTCGCTGAATGTCCCTTCGAGCCCGCCCTCGGCGCTGGCTCCATTGTCACCCACGACGTACATGACCAGCGTGTTATCGAGCTCTCCCGACTGACGCAGACTCTCGATCAGGCGACCGACTTCGTAGTCGGTGTAGGCCATGTAGGCTGCATAATTCTCCATGAGCCGGCTGTAGACCTGTCTGGCTTGTGGCTTCTGGTCATCCCACGCGGGTACTTCCTTCGGTCGTGGAGTCAGCTTTGTGCCTGCTGGTATAACACCCATTGCGAGCTGCTTGGCATGGGTCAACTCTCGCTGCTTGTCCCATCCGTGATCAAACTGGCCAGCGAACTTGGCGAGCCAATCCTTCGGCGCATGGTGCGGGGCATGCACACCAGAGGTGCTGAAGTAGTTGAACCACGGTTTGTCCGGGTCAGCTGCGCGGATGTTGCGAGTCCAGGCGATCGCTTCATCGGTCATATCGGCGGTGAAGTGGTAGCCCTGTTCAGGGCTTTTGGGCTGCTCGACCCAGGTGGTATTGCGATAGATGACCGGGTAATACTGGTGCGTTTCGCCCTGGTTAAAACCATAGAAGTATTCGAAACCGAGACCGGTCGGCCAGCGATCAAACGGCCCCGCCGGGCTGATATCCGGTTCCGGAGTGTTGTGCCATTTTCCGAACATGCCGGTGGCATAGCCGTTGTCTCGCAAGATCTCCGACACGAGCGCCGTATTCTTGGGGATAATCCCCGTGTAACCAGGGTATCCAGTGCCCATTTCAATAATGACACCCGTGCTGATCGAGTGGTGGTTTCGTCCGGCCAGCAGCGCTCCGCGAGTCGGGCTGCACAAGGCCGTCGTGTGGAACCGTGTGTACTTCAGCCCATTGTCCGCCAGCTGATCCATGTGCGGAGTCGGGACTGGTCCGCCGAACGTCGAGCACATGCCAAAGCCTACATCGTCCAGCAGAATCAGCAGGACATTGGGTGCCCCCTTCGGAGCTCGGAGCGGCTGGGGAAAGTTGGGAGTCGAGTCCTTGTAAGTCTCGCCGATCTTGCCTTCAAACGCCGGGTCGGGCTTCGGAAGTTGCCCTCCGTTTGGCTTGGTTGAGTTGATCTTCGGAGTCTGAGCGATCGCTTCGGATATGTGGCCATTCGCGGAAAACCAACCGAAATTGCCACCGAATGCCAAAACCGCGACCATGAGAAATGCGTTTCGCGTCATGACGCACATTCCATTCGAGTTTCGAAGAAGAGTGACTGCCAGAAGTCTGGACGACGATCAAGCGATGCCATTTGCACCAAGTGTAAGAGAATCGTACCGCAGCTTGGGCGAGTTCGATAGCAGGCATTTCAGAGTATCCGAAGCTGCTTCTCGTCGATCCGCCGCGGCTCAAGAGAGACAGGACGACCGAGAAAATCCGAGTCATCGTCAATGCAAAAAGCCGGGTCCTTGCGGAACCGGCTTTTTGAGTGCCCCCTGTAGGGATCGAACCTACGACCTAATGATTAAGAGTCATTTGCTCTACCGATTGAGCTAAAGGGGCTGTGGTGAAATTCTACTCAGCCATTCGTGGACTGGCAAGCAACCACCATGGAGATTCGACAATCCGCTGTGGGCAACTGACCCAAATGAGAATGAATGCGATGTAAATCGGTATCAATTGAATGGTTGCAACTGAATGCTCCCTATCACTCGCACAGACTGCCAAGATTCTGGCATCGGATTGTTCCGAAGATTCCAAAGTGTGCTCCTCGAATCAACCACTACTGATCAGTACGATAGACTGACCCAACAGGACCGTTTGGGTTGGTACATGTTGATTGAGGTTCGCTGATGGTTTCTTCTCGTGCTTGTGGACTGGTGCTCTTTCTGGGGCTGGCAGTCGCTGGAATTTGGAGCTTCGCAGCTGACCCGCCAGCAAAGATTCCTAGCAAGGATGCCCAGCCCGGCAAACGGGATGTTTTCAAAGAAGACCTCGCTGGCAATGCTGAAGTCGAGAAGATCATCAAGACCTTCGAGGGCAAGGGAGCTGTCGGAGACAACACCCCGCCTACTCCCGCAACTGAGGCGGTGAAGCTGTTCCAGACGACTGACGGGTTGAAGGTCGACCTCGTCATGGAGGAACCGCAGGTCCGCCAGCCGCTGTACATGTCGTTCGACGACCGGGGGCGGATGTGGGTGGTGCAGTACCTGCAATATCCCTTTCCCGAGGGACTGAAGGTCGTCAAGTACGACCAGTATCTGCGCGCTGTCTTTGACAAGGTTCCCGCAGCTCCGCCGAACCACGTTCACGGCGCCGACCGCATCACCGTCTACGAAGACACCGATGCAGACGGAAAGTATGACACCTCGAAGGATGTCATCACCGGGTTGAACATCACATCGGCTGTCCTGCAGGGACATGGCGGGATCTGGGTGCTCAACCCGCCATACCTGCTCTTCTATCCCGACGCCAACCGCGATGACATCCCCGATGGCGACCCGGTCGTCCACCTTTCGGGATTCGGACTGGAGGACACGCACTCCGTAGCCAACAGTCTGGCCTGGGGACCGGACGGGTGGCTGTATGGGGCCAACGGCAGCACGACCACTGCGAACGTCTCTTCGGAAGTCAGCAAGAACGTGAAGTTCATGGGCCAGTGCATCTGGCGCTACCACCCCGACACGAAAGTCTTCGAGATTTACGCCGAGGGGGGCGGGAACACCTTCAGCCTCGAAATCGACGAGGCGGGGCGAGTCTTCTCCGGCACCAACGGCGGCGGTACTCGCGGCATGTACTACCCCCAGGGCAGCTACGGGATCAAGGGGTGGGCCAAGCATGGACCGCTCACCAACCCCTATGCGTTCGGCTGGTTTGAACACATGCGGCACGAGGGAGACGGTGACCGCTTCCCCCAGACATTCGTCATCTATGAGGGAGGCCTGCTGCCGGAGAAGTTCAACCGCACGGTCATCTCCGCGAATGCCCTGCATAACCGTGTGTGGGCCAGCGAGCTGATGCCTGACACGTCGACTTACCGCACGAAGGACTTTCCCGCCATCGTTACGACGCCCGACCGCTGGTTCCGTCCCGTTGACTTGAAGGTCGGTCCCGATGGCGCGGTTTACCTCGCCGACTGGTACGACACCCGGCTGTCACACGTCGACCCGCGCGACAACTGGCACAAGGAGAGCGGCCGCATCTACCGCATAGCCGGTGCCGAATCCGTTCCCACCAAGGCCCCCGATGGCCACCCGTGGACGGCGACCGACTTCACGAAGTTTGATGTGGAGACACTCCGCTCGCTATTGTCGAACTCCAACAAATGGGTTCGGCAGACAGCTGTGCGGACGTTGTGCGAGCGGCTCTCAAGTGGGGATCCCTCCGTGGGGAAGACATTCCCGTCTGTTCAGGCCGCACACGACTCCTTCGCAGCTGTAGCGAAAGCCAACGGGCCGGGAGCACTCGAATCGCTGTGGATCGTGGCACGAACCGGAGGGTTCACTCCCGATCTGGCACTGCAACTGCTCGGCAGTCCCAACCCCGAGATCCGTCGCTGGACGGTTCGCCTGATTGGCGATGAACGAAGAACCAGCGACGCCGTCGCGGCCCGACTGGCCCAGCTGTCTCATGATGAGTCGTACGTCCAGGTCCGTTCCCAGCTCGCCTCGACGGCCAAGCGGCTTCCCTCGAAATATGCTCTGCCGATTGTCCATGAGTTGCTCAAACGCGACGAAGACCAGACCGACCTGCACCTGCCGATGTTGATCTGGTGGGCGCTCGAGGCCCAATGTGGCGGCGATCGCGCGGCGGTGCTCGAACTGTTCGGTGACAAG
>QWOR01000277.1 GCA_003669575.1 Planctomycetota bacterium
AGATCGAGCGCGACACGATGGCTCGGATGAGTGCCTACATCGGCATTCGCGGGGCGTCGAACTCGAACGCAATGGCCGATGTTCCGGCAGAGAAGATGGACCTGTACCAGCGGCTCTGGTGGCAGCCGGTCCACACGGCGTTACGCGTGCCGAAAACGAAGTGGGTCGTGCTGCGGTACCCGACTCCGTCGATGGCCCAGCTGGCGCGGATGAGCACCGAGGCATTTGAAGACTACTACTTCGATGTCTGTACCGCTGACTATGCCGAGATGGCCCGGCGGCAGGAACCGCTGCGGGAACTGATGCTGGCCACCGATCAGGTTCACATCAAAGGGCCGGGCACCGACCTGAGCTTCTCGATCAAGGACATCCCGGTCATCCCCTGTAACGGTCGCCGCAACATCCCCGACGGCGAGGTCTTCACCGCCCCGGTCCGCACCAGCTGCAATGGCGTGATCACCTACAACACGGGTTCGCTGTATCAGGGCACCGTCTTCGAAGGGATTAAGTTCGAACTGAAGGACGGCAAGATCATCCACGCCGAATGCCGCGGCGAGACAGCCCGGCTGAATCAGATTCTCGATTCGGATGAGGGAGCCCGGTACATCGGCGAATGGTCGCTGGGCTGTAATAACCAGGTGAAGAAGCCGATGCTCGACACGCTGTTCGATGAGAAGATCGGCGGCTCGCTGCACTTCACCCCGGGCCAGGCCTACGAAACCGCCGACAACGACAACCGCAGCCGCGTCCACTGGGACCTGGTCCTGATCCAGACGCCCGAATACGGCGGCGGCGAGATTTACTTCGACGGGAAACTGATCCGCAAGGACGGGAAGTTTATCCCGGAGAACCTGCTGCCGCTGAATGAGGGGTTGTGAGACCGCACTGTCAGGATGACAGCGAGCGGCGGACGTCAGTCCGCCGTGCCACGCGGGCCGAGGAGTGTTGAGCTCGCATTCGTATCTCGGTGTACGATGACATCAGAACCCCAGCTTCGGTTAAGCAGTAAATGCTCCGGTTGACACGGCGGGCTCACGCCCGGCGCTCGCTGTCGAGATGATCTCAACGCTGGAGTATGGTTCACATGAGATACAGTTGTCGCAGCACACGAATTGGATGCGAAACCTGATCTACGGATGAGTCATTTGCCACCTCACTTCGATCGCTATGGAATATGCAATGGCGAATAGGAAAAGTACGACAAGAGTACATCCCTGAAACCGGCTCCAAAGTGCCACCATGGGGATCTTTTCCCCTTGTGCTCGGGCCTTCGAAATCCAATCGATCGAAAGGGCAGCGTGTACCAGCGGAGTGTAAACGATGACTCCATTGCACAGATCATAGAGCCAGTCGAATCGAGCGGAGTTTTTGATCCCGTAATTTCGTCCGAAATAGAACATGATCGCCAGGGCCAATAACTGAGCAGCAGCGACCAGACCAAGAACACCCCACCTCCAGAGCCATCGATTCATTCGCGACCCCTTGTATGGAAGGACACGGGCCAAGGTTAGGCACAGGATGAGTGGGTGATCCACATAAAACTCAGCTACCCGCGTAGCGCCGCGCCGTGGCCGGTTTCGCAGGCTTTGAGGACGGTGGCCTGGACGGTGTCGATTTCTTCGCTGGTCAGGGTGCGGTCGGCTGCGCGGAGGGACATGGAGAAGACGTAGGACTTCTTGCCTGCCGGGATGTGCTTGCCGCGGTACTGGTCGACGAAGCGGACCTGTTCCAGGTGGGGCCCCGCCGAACCACGAACGGTCGACTCCAGAGCGGCCCAGGTGACGGCCTCGTCGAGGACGAGGTTCAGGTCACGGGTGACAGCTGGGTTCTCGGGCAGTGGCTGGGCCTCGGCGACAAGGATGGCCTGGTCGATGAGTGGCTGGAGGTCGAATTCGGCGATCGTCGCGGGTTCACGCAGCTTGAGGTCGCGAACGAAAGGGGCGTTGCGGTCGACTTCGCCCAGGATGCCCCAGAGCTTGCCATTGAGCAGTAAATCGGCTCCACGACCGGGAGCGAACTGCGAGATGGAGCTGGGTTGAGCCGCGATCGCCAGAGCGGGGTTGATCACTCGCAGCACCGCTTCGAGGATCCCCTTCACTTCAAAGAACGACCGGCCGGTGATGAGGGCGACGCGGAGAGGCTGGGTCTCGGGCTTGCTCGGATCGGTGCCGAGGAAGACGCGGGCGACCTCAAACAGTTCCGCGTTCAGGTTCCCCTGCCGCTCGTTCTCGCGGCGGGCGACGAGGAGGCTGGGGATGATCGTCGTGCGGGCCCGGTTGCCGAACTCACCAGCTGTCTGCGTGAGCACGAGATCGGGCAGGCTCGCATCGCGGACGAACGTCTTCGCCAGTTCCTCGGTGACGAAGGAGAAGGTCAGCGCCTCGTTGAACCCCGCTGCGAGGAGGACCTCCTCGATTCGCTGGCGAACGCGTTCGGCGGTGGATCGACTGCCGGAGACAACGGGAATGGGCCGGTCGGCGGGGATCTTGTCGTAGCCGTGGATGCGGGCGATCTCTTCGATGAGATCGATCTCGCGAGTCAGATCGCGACGCCATGACGGCGGGCGGAAGCTGGCCGATTCGCGGGTCGCCTTGCCCATCACGGGCAGCCCCAGCCGGGTCAGAATGCGAACGCACTCATCGGCGGGGATCTGGATGCCGAGGACTTCCTCGATCCGGGCGAACCGCAGAGTGATGGACGCCGGGTTCCAGTCGGGTACGTCACCTTCGACGATTGGCTCGTCGAGCAGCTCCCCACCGGCCAGCTGCTGGATCAGTTCACAGCAGCGACGGCTGGCCCAGTCGAGCTGCTGGATGTCGATCTGGCGCTCGAAGCGGTAGGACGACGGGCTGTGCAGCTTGAGGGACCGGGCTGCGTTACGCACCGCGAGGGGCGTGAAGTTGGCGGTCTCGACGAGGACGTTGACTGTGCCCTCGGTGATCTCGGTCTCGGCCCCGCCCATGACACCGGCGATGGCGACGGGACGCTCGGCGTCAGCGATGACACACATTTCGGGAGTGAGTGTGTACTCGACGTGGTTGATCGCGGCGAGTTTTTCACCGGTCTTCGCCTTGCGCACGACGATCCTCTGGCCGCGCAGCTTGTCGAAGTCGAATGCGTGCAGCGGCTGCCCGCACTCCATCATCACGTAGTTGGTGATATCGACGATGTTGTTGATCGGTTTGTAGCCGGGGAAGACCGTCTGAAGCCGGGTGATCAGCCACTCGGGGCTGGGGGCGACTTTCACGCCGCGAACCACGCGGGCCATGTACTGCGGGCACATGTCGGGGCACTGCAGCTCGACTGACGTGACCGAATCGGTGAGATCGGCGATGGGCTCGACTATCGCCCCGGGCCGGGACAGTGGCTCGTCCAGCAGTACGCTCAGCTCACGGGCGATGCCGATATGTCCGAGACAGTCAGCCCGATTGCTGGTGATCTCCAGATCGACGGCAAAGTCCTTGCCAGCGGGTTCGATCGACTCGAGATTGCACCCCGACATCGTGAGCTTGTCGGCCCACTGCTCCACGGCAAGATCGAGGGAGACGTATTCCTTGAGCCACTCGGCACTGACAATCATGCTGAATCCGAATCGAACTTCACGGGACAGGCGGGCCGGAACCCGCGAAAGCGACAAAGGATCGCAGAACGCCAAGGGGTACGTCAAACGACCAAGCCCACTGGATGGGACCAGTGGGCTCAGAACACCTGACGAATTGATCAGCGCCCTGCGTATGGGTGCTACGACGCGATAAACCCTCGGCGGCGACGGGTGCTGTACTCTTCCAGCGCGGATTCGATGATGGGGATGCTCTTCTCACTGGGGAGGAAGTCATCGACTTCGACGGCCTTGCCCTCCAACTGTTTGTAGTCCTGGAAGAAGCGGCGCAGCATCATCAGACGATGCGGCGGCATATCGGTGAACTCGTGGACGTGGGCATACTCGGGGTCGTGAATCGCCACGGCAAGGATCTTGTGGTCGCGTTTGCCGTTGTCGATCATGGTCATGAGACCGATCGTCCGGGCCTGAACCAGAGTCAGCGGAGCCACAGCTTCCTGACACAGAACCAGCACGTCGAGCGGGTCGTCGTCTTCGGCATAGGTCTGAGGAATGAACCCGTAGTTCGCGGGGTAATAGACGGCCGAGTAGAGCATCCGGTCGAGACGCAGCAGACCGGTCTTCTTGTCGAGCTCGTACTTCACACTGGACCCCATGGGGATCTCGACAACCGCAGTGAATTCACGAGGGATGTTTTCACCGGGCGTCACATCGTGCCAGGGATGAGTCATTTGTCCGTCCGAACCAAGAATGAGAGTAAGGCCCCGCCAGATCGTGGCGAACGACCAGCACTGAATCTGACGGATTGCAGATCGCGGTGATAGAGGTTTTTCGGAAAATCGACCAGTTTACCAAAAGCAAAAAGGCACCACGTCGGTGCCTTCCGTCGGTATGCTTGTCGCGCAGCAAAAAGCCGACTCAGAGCGATTTGCGCATTCTGACTCGGCAATCCGCTTTCCGCCCGACGAAATTAGCCCTTGGCCAATTCGTTCATCGTGGAGGCACGGCGCTTGGCGCGGCGGCGGTCACGACGGCGAGCCTCACTGGGCTTTTCGAAGAACTCTCGCTTACGGAGTTCCTTCTTGATACCGGCATGCTCAACCAGCTTACGAAATCGCCGGACGGCATCTTGAACTGATTCGTTGTCTCGCAACCGCAACTTGACCACGCAAATCTCCTTCTCCGCGAGCGGTGTCGTACCCCGTAGCATTCGAGGCCGATCCGACAGTCCAGAAGCTGGCCTGACCGCACATGGAGTCTCCAACAAGACGCCAAACGATGAACCGTGCAGAATAGTTTTCCATCGGGTGAATCGCAAGTGAAACTGCAGGCCGGTTTTCCCGAGTCACGGGATGGTGAAAACGAGCCGCTGAGTACTAACGATCCTTCGGAGGCAGCAGGGGGACGCGAACGGTGCCCGCCGCCCGCTCAGCCTGAGCCTTGTCCAGGTGGTAAACCATGACTGAGTAACCAATTCTGTCGACTGGCTCCAGATCACGAAGGTAGGCGAACCGCTGATCGGCCCCCTGCAACTCGTGGACGCCCACAATATGCCACCCCTCAAACCGGCTGGCTGGTTGCGTACTCGGCGCTACGTCCCCGGTTCTGTGCTCTCCAGAAGCTTCCGGGTAGGGAGTGGCCGGAAGATTGATCCCCGCCACGGTCGGGTCAAAGATGCCACCCCACCTCCACTCCCCGGCAGGAAGGCCCAGCGACCGACCTCAAAGTCTTTCTTCTGCAGATCGAGTCCGATCAGAAACCCTCTCGGCAACGGCACGGGAACATGTTCCAGGAGTGTCCCACGAAACCGGTTGCCGGTCGTTTCGCGCGCCGGCCGGTCTCCCCCGAAAGTTCTGGAAACGAACTCAACCCGAACCGGGTGCCAGTCCCGGAAAATCCATACCCAAGGTTCAGGAAATACACCGCGAGTATCAGCACGAGCGCCAGCTGTCGTGCTTCCGGCCTCCAACGGACACGCAGTGTCCCCTGCCGCCAGCGGTAGACACCCCAGCTCACCACCCACAAGGGCCCCATGATCAACAGTGTCGATTTACTGAGCAGGGCCAGCCCGAGTCCTCCTCCAGCGAAGAAGGCTCGCGACCAGTTCGGCTGGCCGAGCCATCTCCAGAAGAGATACCCCGCGACCAGCCCCATCGAACTCCCGCCGAGATCGGGAGCAACCAATGCCTCATTCCCCAGGATATTCGGATCGAAAGTCCAGAACACCAGAGCGATCCAGCCGGAGGTCTCGCCGAAGGCTTCTCGGGCCCATCGAAACGCCGTCACTGCTCCGGCCAGACTGAGCGGAATCACAGCCCAGCGGGCCATTGTCATCATCCACGGCCATGTGTCATGGTTGTTCTGCAGAAACAGACGATCGATGGCAAACTCGGGACGCGATCCGGGGAGATCTGAGACCAATCGGTCTTGGGACCGAACAGGAGCAAAGGCCATGCGGCGAGAGCCTTCACCAGAGGCGGGTTCACCGTATACAGGTCGACCCGCCCGGTCTCCCAGATTCGATATCCCGCAGCCAGATGCCCCGGTTCATTCCAGGTTGGAGAATAGGCCGCCCCAAGTCCCCCCAACAGCAAGCTGTGTATCATCAGCAGAATGCCGACGCTGCCCCATGTTCGACGCGTCCACCTTGGTGGTACAGGCCGCTCAGTGGGATCAGCCATGGTGCTCCTCAATCCAACGGACGAATTGATCCGCCACATCGATGCCCGTCGTACGGGTGAACGCCCGCCAGCCAGGCACGGCATTCACCTCAATCACGAAGAGCTCGCCCGCCTGGTCGTACAACAAATCAACTCCGGCCAGAGTGGCTCCGGTACAGGCCACCGCCCGCTGAGCGTATTCGACCTCGGTCGCGGTGGGGTAATGCACGTCTGTCCGGGCATCGCGGGAAACATTCGTCCGGAAATCCGTATCGCTGATCCGTTTCATGCTGCCCAGAACCTGGCCGTCGAGGATCAGAATGCGGATGTCGTAGCCGGGGTGTTGCACAAATCTTTGCAGGTAGAGCACTGCATCTACGCGAGTGAGCGTCCGGAAGACTCGATG
>QWOR01000097.1 GCA_003669575.1 Planctomycetota bacterium
CATTCGCGTGAAGCGGCTCCCCTAAGGGATGTTGTCAATCACCAGTGTTCAGTAGTCAGTCAGAAACACCAGCGGCGCGACTCGACATGGTTCGATCGCGCCGTTTGTATTCTGAGTATGGCGAATCTCCGGCGAGCTTACGGTTCTCATCTCACCCACCCGAAGCGTCAGCGAGGGCGAGTGGGTATCGACATTCGATTGCTCCTGCGGCACTTGATCACAACTCCCCCAGAGTGGGTACGACAGAGGTTCAGACCGTAGCGACGCCCGTCCTCAGTGACGCTTCGTGTTGATCAGGTCGAAAGCCGCAGGGTCTGCCCAAGCGAATTACACTTCACTCATTTTGAAACACGCTGACATGGACCACGCCCACACCCCTCCTGCTGCCGATCCGAACATCATCCGCAAGATCCTCGACCGGATTGAGGACGTGATGCTGGAGGCATCCAAGGCGACTCGACCGCTGGAGCTTGATCCGTCTCGCAGCGAACTGTTCCAGCTGTTCGTGGAGTCGTACAAGGCTGGACTGGTCAACGACGACCTGGACCACAACCTGACAGCTGACGGACTTTGTGCCGCGCTCTCGACACGCTGGGGTCTCAAAGACACTGTCCAGGACACAATGAAGCAGCAAGCCCCACTGACCGTTGACCAGCTCGCGCAGATGAGAGCGCTCTGGTCGGTCATGCGGATGTGGATGGAATGGACCTATGCCTGGAGTCGCTGGAGTGAGTTTCATCCCAGCTAAATGCGATAGCTGCGAGCACTCCCCTATCTCCCCTTACCCAGAAACGTCTTAATCGACTCGTAAATCGCTTCCTGATTGGGGATTTCACTGAGCACCAGATTCTCATGCTCGTCGGTCAGTTTCTGCAGTTCGCGTAGGTAGTCGCCCGAGCCATACGGGCTTTCCACCTGCCCATAGCAGAACAGATTGCAGATCGGCAGCAGCTGTTCCACAAGCAGACGCTGGCACTCCTTACTGTCCTCGCCCCAGTTGTCTCCGTCCGAGAACTGAAAGATATACAGATTCCAATCGGCCACGGGAAAGTCACGCGTGATGACTTGAATCGCCTTCTGATAGGCGGATGAAATGCGAGTGCCTCCCGACTCCTTCACGCGGTAAAAGGTGTCTTCATCAACCTCGTGAGCCACCGCATCATGGACGATATACCGTCGCTGCACCCCGTCGTACTGCCGCTGCAACCACGCATCGATCCAAAATGACTCGGCCCGGACAACCGTCTTCTGGTCGTCGGTCATCGAACCAGAGACATCCATCAGGTACAGGATCGCCGCGTTCGCCTGGGGCTGGTACTCGGTTTTCCAGCTGCGAAAACGTTCATCTTCTTTTGTCGGAACGATGACGGGATCGGAGGCATTGTAGATCCCACTGGCGACCTGGCGTTTGAGGGCCTCTTTGTAAGTCCGCTTAAAGTGCCTGAGAGAGTTCGGTCCATGGCGGCTGACGGTCTTGTACCGGTCCTTGCGAGAGGCGATCGAATCCTGCCCCTTCGGCTCGATGCGGGGCAGTTCAAGTTCCTCGCCCAGCATGTCGGCCAATTCCGCGATCGAAACTTCAACCTCACGCACATGCGAGCCGGGATCACCTCCGGCCTGCCCCTGACCGTTGGGGTCCTGACCGGGGCCGAGAGGCTGACCGACTTCGCCGTCTCCCTGAGCTGCTCCCCCGGAACCTTTGTCGCCATGTACAAAGTGCGGAATGTCGATGCTGGGAACGGGAATGCTCACCATTTCCCGGCCTTTGCGGCCCAGCATCTCTCCATGATTGACGTACTGCTTCAAATCCTTGCGAATCTTGCCGCGGATTATCTCGTTGAACCGTTTTAAGTCTCGATCAATCCCACGCGTCATGGTTCGACCTCCATACGAGTATTCTTTCCGGTCTGGACGATCTCGAACAGATCGATTCTGGTGGAGAGGTCGACGGAATCGCCGGAATTTTCAGGGAGGGACGGAACGAGTCGCAGGACGTGGCGAGCATCGGTCGTCAGCTCGCCGTGACTCTGTATTGACTCTCCAGAATCGCCGGTGTTAGCCTCGCACGCGGTTTTGTGATTTTTCCCTGATCTCCGCACCGATGGATCGCTGCGGCGGGTGGGACTGGCAAACTGCCGGTGAAGGATCAGACGGCATGGTGGCCTCCCTAACGAGTCGGTTGTGGTCGCGGGTCACCGGTCTGGTGGCGACCGCCCGCAGTTCGACGCTCGCTCGGGCCGCACTCACGACAGGCATCTTGACGATCCTGTGCAAGCTGCTCGGGTTCGCCAAAGAGCTGCAGATCGCGTCACGGTTTGGGGTCGGTTCGACTCTCGATTCATACCTCGTCGCAGTCGTTCTACCGAATCTGGTGAGCAACGTCTTTGCCATCAGCTTTGCCTCCTCACTGGTGATGCAGTACGTCCGGCACCGCACCAATGACGGCGAAGACATCGCTCGAGAGCGGTACGCCTCGACAATGTTCTGGGGGCTGATCTTTATCACATCGGTAGCGGTCACTGGGGTTCTGCTGGGGCCAGTGCTGTTGCCGTGGATGAGCCCCGGATTCCGCCCCGAGTTGCAGGCGTCCACACAAAAGCTGTTGTGGATGATGGTCCCGTACACGATCCTGGCGGGAACGAGTGCCATCTGGTCGTCGATCCTCAGTGCCCGAGGTCGGTTTGCGGCTTCGGCGATGTCGCCCGGCGTGATCTCCATCGCGATGATCCTCGTTGTCTGGTTCTGGCAGATCTCCGACGCCAGAGTCCTCATCGCTGGATTGACGATCGGGTCGATCATCGACCTCGCGATACTTGGATACTGCCTGAAGCAGGAGGGATTACCGCTGCTGCCGACTGCTGGCTGGTGGCACCCCGAAGACAGCTGGATCGTGGCGCAGACCAGCCCGATGATCGTGGCATCGCTTCTCCGATTCAGTTCCATCGTGATCGACCAGTCGATGGCCTCAACGCTCGGCGAAGGCAGCGTCTCCGAACTGAACTACGGCAGCCGCTGGGTTGCGATGGTTCAGGGACTGATCTCGCTCCCGCTGGGTAAGATCCTCTTCCCGCACTTCGTCCAACTGGTCGAGACGCGCAAGTGGCAGGACGTTCGCACCCTGCTCCACCGATCGGTCCTCGTTCTCCTCGCGATTGCCGCCCCGATCACTCTGATCCTGGCGGCATTCTCCGGTCCGCTGGTTCACTGGACGTTTGAGCGAGGGCAATTCACCTCCGAAATGGCGACCCGGGTCGCTGCAGTCCAGGTGATGTACGCCATGCAGTTCCCGTTTTTTCTGTGGAGCGCCCTGTTGGGACGGCTGGCGATTGCGATGCAGTTGAGGCGGGTGATTCTGACATGCGGCGTCCTGAATCTGGCGATGAACATCGGGATGAATTATCTGTTGATGCAGCGAATGGGAGTGACGGGGATCGCACTGTCGACTGCTCTTGTCTACCTCAGTGCCGCGTGTTACTTTTCCGCCGCCATCCACGTCGCACTGCAGCGTAAGATTCGTGAGGAGCAGCAGGTCGAGCCCGATTCGCATCCGGACTCCCACACTCCTCCCGAGCCTCTTGCAGCTGCATGACCGAGCGAGGCATGTCAGGTTGCACATTGACCACGGATTGGTCGTTGGCAGGTCTCACTCCAAGGATGTTGTGTCGTGAGGCAGCTCGCTCCAGTCCCCTCGACGATACACCTCGCCCCGCGGGTCGACCAGGACCGCCTGAGCTTTACCGGGATACTGATCGGGGCTTACCTGGCTCTGTTTCTCTGCCAGTTCGATCTGTGCATGCGGCTGCAGGGGCGACTCAGTTTCCCTCCACTGTATCTGTTGCTCGGATCCCAAAGTCTGCTGGCTGTTTCAATCTGGTACCAGAATCCCCGGCGGGTCCTCCAGCTGCTCGGTGAGTGTCAGGGTGGTATCTTCGCCTTTGCGGCCATTGCAGTTCTGGCCTTCGCGGGTGCTGCATTACCCGATGCCGACCTCAGCGATGGAGGGATGAATGCGATCTACCCGACGCTCGACTTCCTGATCTATCTGCTCGCGATCCCTCTCGTCACGATCTTTGCTTCAGCCAGGAACTGGCGGCTGGCCAATCTCATCGCCCTGATTGGAATCGCAACGAGTATTTTCATTGATGCCCGCTACCCCGGCACGTTTTCGCTCCAGGAAACACGGGCCGCGGGGTTTGGCATCAATCCCAACCGAGGGGCGGCCATCACTGTCATGGTGCTCATCGGGGCTCTCGACTGGAAACACCCTCGGGTCTCTTTTGCGACGATTTGCTGGGGGATGCTCGCGCTGGCAGCTGTGTTTTTGACCCTGTCCCGGTCGGGGGTCCTGATGCTCGGAGTGGTCGGGACCTCCTATCTTCGTCTCTGCGTGCGCCGCAATGGGATGGGGAGCCTGGTCCTGCTCGGAGGTCTGGCATTTGGTGTCGGTGGCTACGCCCTGATCGCGGCTGATGCTGCTCAGCAGGTGTTGCCCATGTTCGAGAGTGCGGGCTCGCGGGCGAATCTCTTCTCCGGCCAGCTTGACGCCATGGAAACATCCGAGGACTCCCGTCTGATCCTGGTTCAGGAGTACCTCGACATGATCTTCGAGCACCCGATCCTCGGCTGGGGAACTGGATTCACCTACGGCAACGAGCTGGGGGCACACAACATGTTCCTGGCCCGGTGGGTCGACAACGGGATCTTCGGACTCGGGGCGTATGTCGCACTGATCTGGATGACCTTTCGCACGGGCCGCAAGTACGGGTCATGGGAATGTATGACGGTCGGACTGTTTTTGTTCGCCTACAGCTTCTTCACCCACAACCTGCTGGAGCAGAAGAACATGCTGCTCATTATGGCAATTACGGCAGGTCGAGCTGCCCTGAACGCTCGGCGACCAGTCTCCGTCGGGAATGCTGTTCTCGCGACTCGAAGAATGACATATTCTCCTCGCGAAGGCTTGGCCAAGGCGGGCTAGGCGACAATCACCCTCGGGATGGCTCCCATGTTTAGCTGGCTGAGATCGTCAAGCGATACCTCCAGCTTGGAGAGACCGTTGCGAGTCCTGTTCACGATTCCGAGCTTTGGTGGCGGGGGCGCGGAGCGGGTCATCACCACTCTCGCACGACGACTGAACCGCAGTCGGTTCGATGTCCACCTCGCCGTGGTGAACAACATTGGTCCGCTGGGTGAGAATCTCCCCGCTGACATGACACGTCATTCACTCGACCGCAAGCGGGTGTCGCAGGCTGCAATTCCGCTGTTGCGTCTGGTTCGCAAGGTCCAACCGGATGTACTGCTCACCGCCTCGCCACATCTCAACATGCTGGCAGGCTTGCTGAGCCCCATGTTCCCCCGCAAAACACATCTAGTACTCCGCGAGACGAGCGTACTGGCCCGATCACTGGCCGCGTGGGGCACTGGACGACTGCTCCTCCCCCTGCTTGCAGCTGCCTATCGCCGCGCTGACCGAGTGATTGGGCAATCGAAGTTCGCGACACAGGAACTCCACGACGTATTCTCGGTCCCATGGGAACGGTTGGTTTCTATCGCAAATCCCGTCGAGGTCAGCGAGACCGTTACGCCAGACTCCTCGTCAACCGCCAGCCCATTCCCGACCGACTCAGGTCCACACCTGCTCGGTGTCGGGCGACTCCATCCCGTGAAGGGTTTCGACCGAGCCATTCAGGCCCTCCCCTCGTTGCTGCAGACGCATCCACATGCCCGACTGTGGTTGATTGGTGAGGGGAGCGAGCGGACCCAGCTGCAATCTCTCGCCCAGGAGTTGGGCGTCGCCGACCACCTCTTCATGCCCGGCTTCCAGACCGATGTCAATCGCTGGCTGGCTCATGCAGATCTGTTCGTCCTCTCCTCCCATTCGGAGTCACTCCCCAATGCGCTGCTGGAGGCCGTGGCCAGCAGCTGCCCGGTCGTTTCAATCCAGCATCCCGGGGGAACCCAAGAAGCCGTTAATGCACTCGGACTGGCCGACCGTTGGGTGGAGTCACTGACCCCCTGGAATGACAACTGGTTCACCCGCCCTTCTCCCGAAGTCCGCGAGCGACTCATTCGGAAGTATCACTGGCAGCACATCGTCTCCGAGTACGAACAGCTGTTTGAAGAAATCATCGGTCACACCAACTCTCGACAGGCAGCAGCCTGATGTTAATGACAGGCACTCGGCCTCAACTCAACTGAACTGGATCAACCACACATGCGGATCGCACACGTCATCACCGGACTGGGAGCAGGCGGCACGCCCGTCATGCTGCACAAGGTGCTGGCCGCGCAGCTCGCGATGCCCGAGATCGAATCGTGTGTCGTGGGTTTGATTCAGGAAGGTGCGATCGGCCAGAAGATCCGTGAACTTGGAATCCCGGTCACGACCCTCGGCATGAAACCCACCGTCCCCGATCCGCGCGGGCTGTGGAGCCTGGCCCGGACACTTCGAGCCTTTCGTCCCGATTTGATTCAGAGCTGGCTGTATCACGCCGACCTGATGTCGTCGCTGGCTCGTCCGTGGGTGGGTGGCCACCCTCCCGTTGTCTGGAACTTACGGCACGCCACGCTCGATCCACAGCACGACAGCCGCTCCAC
>QWOR01000139.1 GCA_003669575.1 Planctomycetota bacterium
CAGCCGTGCGGTCTATCAACAGATGAAGAAGACTCCCGATTTCGATAGTCTGCCCAGCAGTGACGCTGGCCAACAGTAGCCCGTCACTTCAACAGTCCCAGACCCCGCACGGAACTCACTCGCTCATGATCATTGGACTGGGCACCGACATCATCGAAGTCCCTCGCATCGGCGAAATGATCGAGCGACACGGCGAACTCTTTCTGCAACGCGTCTTTACCGAGCAGGAAATTCGTTACTGCCAGCAGCGCAAGGCCGCTCTGCAGCACTACGCCGGTCGCTGGGCGGCGAAAGAAGCCGTGATGAAGACGCTTGGTACCGGCTTCACCAAGGGGGTTGGCTGGACCGACATCGAGGTCGTCTCCCAGAACAGCGGCAAGCCGATCATTGTTCTCGGCGGTACCACAGCTGATGTCGCCAAACTTCAGGGGATCGACGAGATCCTGATCACGATCTCCCACTGCCGGGCCTACGCCACAGCCACAGCCATCGCCGTCCAGCGCCAGCCACGAACCACATAGCCAAGAGCGTCCTCCAAAGCCCAGGGGCAGCAACCCCTGGGCTTTCCTGTTGATCAACCTAAACCGGATGTCGCCATGCAGCAGTATCAAGGCCTGATCGGTATCGTCACGCTGATCACGATCGCTCTGCTGCTCTCCGAGAATCGCCGGCGGATCGTCTGGCGCCCCGTGCTGGTGGGGCTGGCGTTGCAGGTCCTGTTTGCCGCCTGCATTCTGAAGACCTCCTGGGGGCAGCCGTTTTTCGATCTCTGCGGCGGGGTGGTCAACACGTTGCTCGGTTTCTGCGATCGGGGCACGGATTTTGTCTTCAAGCACCTCAGTCAGCTGAGCAACCGCGAGCAACATCTGGAAGGCCCGCTGGTCAATCTGGCGTTTCGCGTGCTGCCCTCGATCATCTTCTTTTCTGCGATTCTGGCGGTGCTGTACCACGTGGGCGTGATGCAGTTCATCGTACGGATCATCGCGTGGGTGATGATCAAGACGATGGGCACCAGCGGAGCAGAAACACTGAGCGTGGCAGCCAATATCTTCGTCGGCCAGACGGAGGCTCCGCTATTGGTCCAGCCATTCCTCGCCAGGATGACCCGCAGTGAGATCATGACAATCATGCTGGCCGGGTTTGCCACAATCGCGGGGGGAGTGATGGCCCTCTACGTCGGGATGCTGACGCCCGTGATGGGGGCGGACATCGCGGGCGATCTGATCGCGTCGTCGGTCATGGGCGCTCCAGCGTCGATCGTCTTTGCCAAGATCCTGGTGCCCGAGACCGAGATCCCGACGACGCTGGGGCAGGTTCGGGTACCGCTGCCGAAAACGTCTACCAATATCGTCGAGGCCTTCAGCGAGGGAGCCAGTGAGGGGATGAAGCTGACGATCGGCGTCTGCGGTTTGCTGATCGCATTCGTGGCGGCGATGGAGATGTTCAACGCGATTCTCGGTTGGGGACCGATGATCCCCGGCCTGGGCCTCAAGATCCCCGCCACGTCGTTGCAGGAGATCTTCGGCTGGGCTTTCCGTCCCATCGCGTGGACACTCGGTGCCAACTGGCAGGAGTCCGAGGTGGTCGGCACCCTATTGGGCGAGAAGCTCGTGCTGACTGAACTGGTCGCCTACACCGACCTCGCCAAACCCGAAATTAACTCCCAGCTGTCACCTCGCACCGCTCGTATCACGGCGTACGCCCTGTGCGGTTTCGCCAACTTCGCGTCAATCGGCGTTCAGGTGGGCGGCATCGGTGCGATGGCTCCTGAGCGCAAAGGCGTCATCTCCCAGCTCGCCCTCAAAGCCATGATCGGCGGCGCCCTCGCCTCCGCGATGACGGGTGCTATCGCGGGCTTGATGATCTAACCTACCGTTGCCGGGTGGGTTCCTCTTGCCACCCAGTTGGAATATCGACATTGTCGACTGGGCGGCTCTGCCAAATGGAAATGCCGCTGGACGAGCCAGCGGCATTTGCGAGTTTCAGGTTTCGCGATCGCGACTACTTCTTATCCTTCTTCTCACGCAGCTGCCTGGGCACACCGCCGACCTTGGCGTCAGAGGCTTTCATTCCCTTGAACGGGTACTCGTTCGGAGTGACGCGGATTTCGGTGGTGACCTTCAGGGGGAAGGTCGCGCCCACGTCATAGGTCAGCTCCACAAAGTAAGCCATAAAACCCTTCTTGTGGGGTTCGATCTGCCCGATGTAAACACCCGGCTCCGTCGGCTTAAGGTCCTGACTCTTGTAGGCCCGGCCGATCTCCTCCAACCGGAAGTCACGCGCGTCAGGATTGTGGGCGTGCCACAGCTTGACTTCCTTTGGGGTGGTCTTGGTCTCGACGCGAATCGCGCCGTCCTCCAGAATCTTCCAGGAGTACTCGGGACGCTTCAATCCCTTGTCCACTGTCTCATAGAAGGCGATCAGGCTTTCCAGGGCATCGGATTCGCCCAGTCCATGGTCGGTGTTCGGCACGTACCGCAACAGCTTCTCCTCGGGCAGCTCGCTGTAGTAGAACTGCGAGTTATCGGGCAGGAAGAACTGGTCACCCGCAGCGTTCAGGATGTACTTAGGCATCGTGTACCGCTTGCGGTACGAATAGGGATCTTCGATCTTCAGCAAGTCGAGATAAGCCGGTTCATCCTCGTGCAGCGGAATCTTGTGGTCGATGTACTCGGAGATCGCGGGGGCCCAGAAGCCGTAGGCCTCCAGATGATGCCGGGCGCTGCGGTTCAGACGCAGCGTATCGATCACGATCGGCGAGATCGCGACCACCCGTGGGTCGACAGCTGCGGTACACCAGGTCGTCCAGCCTCGCTTGGATCCGCCAGCGACCATGAACTTGTCGATATTCACCTTGCCGCCAGCCTCACTCGCCAGGAACTCCTGCACACAGTCCATGGCCCGGACGGCACTCTTGACCATCGGCAGACGGGCAGGCCATTCCTTGTCCTTGGTCTCCAAGTACTTCTTCCAGGTGAAGGCGATCAGGTCGTCCTCCACCATCGGGCGGCCCGCTTCCTTAAAGACGAGGGGCTGATTCGGCACGTTCTTCAGTTCCGCGACAACCGTGTTGGACGCCTTGGCGATGGCCAGAATGCGTGGCTCAACCGTATCAGGCGGGGTCTCGCGATGGCTGCCGCCACTGACGAACAGGAACCCGGTCTTGCTCGTGACACCCTTCGGCTTCACGATAATCAGCCAGTGCTTCCAGACCGGTCGATCGACTTCCTCAGCAGTTCGCCAGGTCTGCGACGTGAGTTCGATCGAATAGACCGTGTGATCCTTTGCTTCTTTGGTCTCACCCAGTCGCCAGGAATACGACGGATCGGGCTTGGCGATGTACTCGTCCAGCGCCGTGCGTTCTTCCGCAGTCGGCGGTGTGAAGCCCCGCGACTCCGCCCGAACGGGAGTACTCAGTGCATAAACCAACGTCACGCACAGAGCCACAGCCCGTGCCAACCACGAAACTCGAAACATAAAGAGATCCCTTCAGGGTCAGGGGTGAACTGAGGATTGTACCTCACCATCCTCCCCTGAGGAGTCAGCGATCTTACCAGACGGAAAAATTCATCCCGGCGCAATATTTCCATGCGCTGAGATCGCCCCGGGAGTGTGTCCGGCGTGAGGTGGATGATGCCTTGTTTCCCGGTGAGATGGTAAGGCTCGCTGCTTGTCTGTGGGCCGGAAACGCGGTGCCGGAAGCACCGGGGGGCTGACGCCACCCCGCTCGCCGCTGGCGTGCTTTACGAGGTGCTTCTATTGAGTTGGCATCAAAGCCTTGACGCTGATCGAGGCTTCACCCACGATAGCATTTCAATTGATGTGAGATGCGTGGCGAGGGCGGGCATGACGATTCGGACCAGCTGCGCGGCGTGCGGCGTCAAGCTGAAGGTGGAAGACCACCTCGCGGGCAAGACGGTCCGCTGTCCGGGCTGCCAGCAGCCGATCGCGATCCCGCGAAATGAGGCCAACGAAGAGATCCTCGACCCGTTCGCTGAGGATGCCGAGGCAATGGTGTCGCCCCCGACACCACCACCACTCACCAAGCCGCCGGTCACAAAGAGAAAGCTCGCGACACCGAATCGCAAGGTTGATCCCGCTGTCGACCTGGCGACATCGGCTCCACCGCTCCCTGAGAAGCCGGTATCGCCGGATAAGCCGCCCCCGGAGGACGATGTTGAACCTCCGATCGTAGAGCGATTCGACCCCAACGAGTTTCCGAACTTGTCGGAAGAGGAGCTGCATGGTGAGGTGATTTCGCCCCCTCGGCGGAAAAAGAAGCAGCCAGAGAAGAAGCCGGCGGTGAGCGAACTTGCCGACTCTGTGACTCACACGCCTCGTCGATCGAAGCCACCCGTCATCGCCTCTGCCCCGAACACCGGCTGGCGCTGGTACCTGCATTGGGTTCTGGTGGTCGCTCTGCTTCCACTCGTTCTCTCGCCAGTCCTCGGTTCCAAAGAGAGCCTGGAAGACCGGCTGAGTCAGACGATCGAGAAACATCCGGAGGTCAATCCGGCGATGCTGGACTCGGGGAACTCTTTGAATGATCTCGCGAGGCAGCTGCCCGATCAGCGGATTGAGGGGGCCTGGTTAGCAGCGGATACCCATTGGCACTGGGGCATGGCACTAGCCAGTAGTGGAGTGTTTTTCTCTCTGTTGCTGTGGATGTGGCCCGATGGCAAGCCACGCGGTCGCTTGCTGGTCACAGCGGGACTTGCGACTGGAACGGTGGGGATCTTACTGCTCCTGGGGGTGCAGTGGGTTGCCCTGCGCACGGATGGGGTGTTTCTGCGAGGACGTGGCGTCGCCATCGTACTCTTCTACATCGTGAAGTTCATCGGGTTTTCCTATCGCTGTGCGATGGACAGCAGCAGCGGATTCGTTCTGAGTTTTATCGGGTACACTCTGGGAGTGGGGTTGTGCGAAGAGTTGTGCAAAGCCATCCCGGTTGTGATTTATCTGCGTTCCGATCCCAGTAAGCTGAGATTGCGTACAGCCTGCCTGATTGGTCTGGCGAGCGGCGTGGGCTTTGGAGTCTCGGAAGGAATCACTTACGCCGTCGATTACTACAATGGAATCACGGACTTCTGGATTTACCTGATTCGCTTCGCGTCCTGTGTCAGCCTGCATGCGATTTGGGCGGGCGGGGTCGCTGTCCTCATGTCCACCAACGCGGATCACCTCGACTTCTCCTGGGGAGATGCCCTCGGGTTTGTTGCCTTTTATCTTTCGCCCGCGATGATCTTGCATGGCTTGTACAACACCCTGCTCACTCATCAGTACGACTACGGTGCCATTGTCTGTGCCGTGGCTAGTTTTGTCTGGCTGCAGTGGTTGTTGTGGCGCCATGCGTCTGAGGCCTGATCTCTTACACCTTCCTGCGTTGTTCTCCCATGTCACTGCCACACGCTGATATCGCTGCCCGTCTCGATTTTGTGCTGAGCATCTATCCGGAGGCGGCACGTCTGGTTCTTGAGTATTACGGCTCGTCCACGCTGTCCGTGGAGTGGAAGGCTGACCACACTCCGGTGACGCTGGCAGATCGCGGAGCAGAACAACTGCTGCGAAAACACCTGGCTGAGATGTTCCCCCAAGACGCGATCCTGGGAGAAGAGTTCGGTGAGACACCCGGCACATCGGGCTTTCGCTGGATCCTCGACCCGGTTGATGGCACGAAATCGTTCGTCGCCGAGACACCTCTGTTTGGCATGTTGATCGGATTGCAGTACCAGGGCGAATGTGTGGCGGGAGTGGCGGGTTTCCCGGCACTGAACGAAGTTGTGTATGCCAGCCGGGGGCAGGGCACCTGGCGCCGGATCGCGGAAGCCCCGCCCATCTGCTGCCATGTTCGCCAGACCTCTAAACTTGCAGACGCTCTGTTCTGTTTTACCTCCGCCGGTGGCTGGGACACGACTGGTCATTGGGAAGCGTTCACCCGCCTGACCCGGGCCACGCGGCTCTCACGCGGGTGGGGCGACTGCTACGGGCATGTCCTCGTCGCCACTGGCCGGGCCGATGTGATGGTCGATCCCGCCCTCGCCATCTGGGATGCAGCTGCGCTGATCCCGATCGTGACCGAGGCGGGGGGGCACTTCATCGACTGGACCGGCCAGCAGACGGTCGACGGTGGCAACGGGATCTCGGTGATCCCCGAACTCAAATCGGAGATCCTGCGAGTCCTGCACGACCAGAACGCCACGTACGAATCGAAACAAGGCCTCGACTAAAGCCTTCACGGAGCCAGCTCATGTCCAAAGGCCGTCCAATGGTTCGCCAGCCCGCGTCTAAGCTGCCCAATATGCAGAAGAAGCACCTGCAACAGCTGCAGCAGAAATCTCAGCTCCAGCAGACCCAGCGGCGAGGTAAGTAGCTGTCAGTGAATCAGTTATGGACTCTCTTGACGCCATCCACTGAAAGCCGCCCTCTCGCCGTGGAAGAACCGGGACGTAGCGGTCCCGATCCGAAGCAAGACGTTGACCCCCTTGCCGGGCCGACCTATACTCGCCTGCTTGAGGTCGCCTGAGCCCCTGTGTCCACATGAAGTTGTGTTGAATCACGGGCGACATTCTGCTGCCGTCGCTGGGCGATC
>QWOR01000262.1 GCA_003669575.1 Planctomycetota bacterium
GCATCAGCGTATGCGGCCTGCTTCTGGAACATCTCGGTCAGGATGAAGTTACTGGTGCCGTTCAGGATCGCCTGAATCGAGGTGATCTGGTTGGCGGTCATCGACTGGCTGAGCGTGTGGATGATCGGTACGCCCCCTGCAACGGCAGCTTCGAAGGCGATGCAACGTTTCGCCTCGCGGGCTGCAGCGAAAAGTTCGTCGCCGTGCTGGCAGAGCAGGGCTTTGTTGGCGGTGATGACATCTTTCCCGGCCTTCAGGGCAGCCAGAACAATCTCGCGGGCCGGTTTCAGTCCCCCGATCAGTTCGACCACCACATCAACATCGGGTGATGTGGCGACAGCCATCGGATCGGAGGTGACCAATGACGTGGGCAGATCGATCGAGCGTGGCTTGGATGCATCACGGACAGCGACCTTCGTCAGGCGGATTTCTCGCCCGGTTCGCAATTTCATCCGAGCGGATTGCTCAATGAGAATGCGAGCCACGCCCGTCCCGACGGTGCCCAGTCCAATCAGTCCCACGCGAAGTGCGTCCATGACGTTCCCTGTTGTCTGCCAGATGCTCGAATCGCCGAAATCGCAAGACGGGCCGAATTCCCACCGGCTTTTTCGTCGTACACGACAATCTAGTTCACAACACGGTTATTCGGAAAGCTCCCCCTCGGTTCTCAAGAGGGAGAGAAATCATTTCGACCTTCGATTTCCGGCCTTTTCGGAAATTGCGATCGGGGCTGCTCCCCTTACAATCAGTCTGCTCATGTCAGCTGAGGATTCCATGATTCGTTCGACCGATGCCCAAGCCGATTTCCACGGGCGAAGGCAGCTGCGCGTCGGTGCAGTGAGTTATTTGAACTCCAAACCATTGATCGAAGGGTTTGCGACCCAGCTGCCGCATGCATCGCTCATGCTCGACTTTCCGAGTCGCTTGGCGGATGAATTGCAGAAGGGGCGTCTGGATGTCGCTCTGATCCCTTCGGTCGAGGCATTTTTCGATCCCTACTATGTCATTGTGTCGGATGCCTGTGTGGCGACTCGCGGGCCAGTGATGAGCGTGAAACTGTACAGCCGCGTCCATCCGGGTGAGATTCGGACGTTGGCACTGGACGAAGGGTCGCGGACGAGTGCCTGCTTGACCAAGGTGATTCTGAGTCAGCAGTTCGGAGTCCAAGCGAAGATCGAGACCTTACCTCTGGAGAAAGACACACGTGCGACCTCTGCCGATGCGATTCTGTTGATTGGTGATCGAGCGATGCATGCTCCCGATGAACAGTTTCATACGGTCTGGGATCTGGGCGAAAAGTGGCTGAATTGGACGGGGTTGCCGTTTGTGTTCGCCATGTGGGTGGCCCGCCGAGACAGCAATCTGACGGGGGTCAGCGAAGCGTTGTCAGCTGTTCGAGATCTGGGAGTGCAACGGATTCGAGAGATCGCATGTCGGGAATGCGTTCCGTTGGGACTGAACGAACAGGTTGCCGAAAACTACCTGCGCCACAACTTGCATTTCTATCTGGGAGCGGCCGAACGGCAGGGGCTGCGTCAGTTCCATGCTCTGGCAGCGGAGCAAGGATTGGTGCCTCCGGAGTCGAGGCTGAATTTTTCCGAAAGCCTGTCTCTCCGCCCAAATCTTGACGCGTCAGAGATGGCGAATCTGCAGGTCACCGATTAACGGTTGGTGAGCGGTTCAGGGTTCTCTGGATTTCGTGAAATTCGGATTTGCCCAGCCTCTCTGACCTCACCGCCACCGGGTCGTATTGCCATAAAACCAGTGGTGAGGGAGAGTTAATACGCACAAGACCAGAGAGAATAATGCGACTCCAATCAAGGCGGCGAGTACCATATATGAAGATGGGGCATCGTCGCGAACAACCGAGGTGGTTGGTCGGGTAACGACAGCGGCTTTGGCGTGTTCCTCGCTTCTCTCGAAGGTGCCGCTCATCTCACTTGAGGATGCCTGCTGAATCTGGTTGAAGTCAAACTCATGTACCGGAGCCCATTTGTCCGTTGTAACGGTCGGGGTTTCGGTGGTGGGACGGATCTCCAGCGCAGATAAATAACTGGAAAGTGCAGTTGTGTGGATGAGCCACGCAGACATGTTGGCCTTGAATCTTTAGTTTTCAGCAGCGAGCTTGGGAGATGATACCAGAAAGAAAGGGCATTTTGGAGAAGAAGTCGAAAAAACTGAGTCAAATCCATGTGGTATGGGGTGTGTTAATTCCAACCGAGGCTGTTAGGTCTGAGTGGTGGACCTCGCGCGTGACATCGCGTGATTCGGGTGATCTGGGGGTGTTGCGGCGAGTTGTTTGATTGGAATAATCCTCTCATCCTCGTCTTCTGGTTTTGCCGATTCAATCGTTATCCTCTGGGCTCGTGGGGGTAAGGAATCGCTATTGATCATTGCTGATCATTCTCTGAAGGGACTCTGAGATGCATCAAATCCCCCGCCGTTCGGTATTGCTTAGCGCACTAGGTATCTGTTTGGCGGCGGGACGTGAGGCTTGGGCAGTTGGTCCGGAGACCAAGGCGATACATTGGCAGGCGAATTTGAAGGACGCCCATAAAGTGGCGTTACAGCGAAACATGCCCATCATGCTCGTCTTCGGAGCAGACTGGTGTGGGTACTGCAAGAAGCTGGAGAAGACGACGCTCTCCAACCCTCAGCTGGCGAAATACATCAACAATACGTTTGTTCCCGTCCATATTGATGTCGATGAAAATGAGAAAATCGCAGAGATCCTGGAAGTGAAATCGCTGCCCTGCACGATAATTCTCAGCCCCAACGCGGATCTGCTCGGACGCCTCGAAGGCTTCATGAAGCCTGCTCCAATGCTTGAAAAACTCACGTCGGCATCCAAACGCTATTCCGAAGTCCAGCAGGCTGGCGGTCAGAAGCGGTAGTACAACAGTGGGCGGGAGTCGACCTTCGGGCTGAGTGTCCTGATCCGAGGGGCAGGGTGTTCGTATTCCTAATGACGGGGCGTTTCCAGTAGCTGGACGTGTCTCCAGGCCCCTGTGCGAAACCGCCAGAGCAATGCCGCGGCCAGCAAGGCGAGATAGGCCACGATCCAACCTGTCGCAGCTGCATCTCCCCAGCCGAAGTACTTGACGCTGAGAAGTGAGCCTGGGACGAACACGACCCAGGCAATCACCAGGCGGGCGATCATCGGAAAAGTGGTGTCGCCCGCAGCTCGCAGCGCTTCGGCCAGCGAGGTCGCGATGGCATCAAAGAGTTGCCATGCAGACGAGATGATCAGCATTCGTATGCCGATTTCGAGGGTCTCCGCTGCCCCTTCGCCTTTGGCAAAGGGGGCGATCAGAATCTGTGGGATCAGGAAGTAGGCCACACCGGTCGCTCCCTGCCAGAGCAGCGTCGCAGCTGTGGTGAGAGCCACAGCCTTCGGGACCAGATCCTTGGCACCAGCACCGATGGCCTGTCCCACGAGGATGGCCCCGGCACTGGCCAGCCCAAACGCGGGCATGAATGAAACCGAGTTCAAGGCCATGACGCAGTTCATCCCGGCGAGTGAGGTGGTCCCCAGTCGACCGATGACAGCGTTTGTGAAGAATATGAAGGCGAAGATTTCGAGAAACCAGTTGATCCCTGCTGGAACGCCGAATCGCACCAGCCTTAAGAATTCCGTCATACGCAGCGCTGTGTAGGCAATCGCTCGCCCCTGCCACAGGAAGTAAGCGAACAGCCCCGCGAATGCGATCCAGGTTGCGATCGAGCTGCTCAGAGCAGCGCCACGGACTCCCATCGCTGGAAATCCCAGGTGCCCCCCAATCAAGGCCCAGTTTCCAATGACATCAGTGACCATCAGGCAGATATTCGCCAGCATCCCGGGGCGAGTCTTGCCCAGGCCTCCGAAGTAGTTGGCCAATGCCTCAATTCCGATGGCCGCTCCGCCGCTCCACAGTCGGATCACAATATACGTCGCCATCATGCTGCGGACATCTGTTTCAAGGGGGATCCATTCGAGGATCGGATTCATTACGAGCAGTACGCTCAGGCACATCACCTGCGTAATTCCAGCCAGAATCAGACCATACCAGCCAAATCGCCGGGCACCAACACTGTCTCCCTGGCCAAACATCTGCGAGGTGAAACTGGAGACCAGAAACGTCACCCCCAGCGGCAGGATGAGGATCGCGAATGAGTTCATCGCCCCGGTTGATGTCGCTGCAAGGGATTTGGCTCCCAGCGGCGCGACCATCAGAGCATCATTCAAACCGACGATCGCCTGTGAGGCACGCGAGATCATAATCGGCCACGCCAGTGTCCAGAGTGACCAGGCATTGACCGCGGGAGGATGGGCCTGTGGGGCCGAAGTGAGTGTTTCAGTCATGCGGCTTCCGACACGCAGCTGCCTCGAAAGGTTTGCGCTGCAGTGAAGTGAAGAAACACGGCAGTGGCGCAAACCGTCAGTGCGGGCTTCGTCACATTCATGCAAAAGCCCTCGGAAATCGATGATCCCCGAGGGCGGAGCTTAGACCACGCTGTGAAAAACGAGGCTACTTGCCAGCTGGCAGACGCCCCTGTTGGACTTTCGGGAATGGACCGGTACAGGCCTTCATGAACTCGACGATGTCGAGTTTCTCCTGGTCGGTCAGTTTCAGAGGTTTCACCTTATCGCTCAAGTGGGCGTTAGGTGTTCCCCCCTTGTTGTAATGCTCGACGACATCCATCAGCGTAGCAAGGCTGCCATCATGCATATAGGGAGCGGAGAGCTCGACATTGCGGATGGTTGGAGTCTTAAAGGCTCCCTTGTCGGCCTCCACCTTGGTCACGACATAACGGCCCAGATCGGGTTCCTTGGCATCCATTCCAATGCCGAGGTTGTGGTACTTCTCATCGGCCAGATTCGCTCCCACGTGGCAAGCTGAACAGTTCACGCGTTCGCTGAAGAACAGAGCCTGTCCTCGCTTGGCCGACTCGGACATCGGCATTGCCTTGGCCAGAGCCGCAGCCGCTTCATACTTCGCGTAGACCTTGGGATCATCGTTTTTCAGGTCTTCGAGGTCTTCCTTCGTCATGCTGGCGAAAGGCTTATAGGCCTCGCTGGCGTCGAACGGAGAAGTCCCCGTCACGATCGTTCTTTCAAAGCTGGCCAGTGCCTGACCAACCTGATCGATCGTAATCTTGTCAGACTTGAAGACTGACTTGAACTGCGCGACGTAGACCGGGATCTCTTGAAGAGACTTCACACATCCCTCGTGCGTGTTACCCATTTCAATCGGGTTCTGAATTGGTCCCACAGCCTGTGCTTCGACCGAGTCGGCTCGACCGTCCCAGAACTGCAACGAGGACAGAATCCGGTTGTAGCTCACGGGGGAATTTCGGCCGCCCATCTGGCCGCCGATCCCCACGCCAAATTGAGTGTGGCGGGCATAACCATCATCCGGGTGATGGCAGCTGGCGCAGCTGATGGTGTTGTCAGCCGAAAGACGGGTGTCGAAATAGAGCTGTCGACCGAGTTCGATCTTCGCCCGGGTCAACGGGTTCTTGTCGAGTCCGCTGATCTGGGATTGGCCCAGAGAAAGGCCTTCAGGGAGCGCGACTTCCAGTGTCTCGTGATTCTTGGAGTCGGCCAGCCACTTCTTGATTTCCTCCAGCGACACCGGGCCAGTGCCGGGAACTCCGGCGGCTAGTTTGTCGCTGGGCAGCGAAACTTTCTCGGCCCGGGCGACTGGGGGCTGGGCAATCGCTCCCACTGCCAGAGCTGTGAGAAACGCCGTCGTGCGAAAGAGGTTGTTGTGAGTCATATGGGCCAGATCCTCTTGAGTGTTCAGGGCGACGCGATGCGTGCGTGAATACATGTCATCTTATCTTAGGACGCTGCCAGCGAACATCCAAACACCCGCTGTGTGGTGTCCCTCGGCAGACGCCCCGGAGCAGGTGTTCCCGCTCATGGGCGTGGTCAGCCAGCTTCACTTCAGGTTGGCATCAAACCAGTCCCAGACAGCCGGATAATCGTCCATGACACCTGGCCAGCCGCTGTGACCACCGCCCGGATGGACGATGAGCTTGGACTTGAGCCCCAGTTCGTCGTACTTCGCCTTGAGGATTTCCGACTGCTGGAGCGGGACCGTCTTGTCGCTGTCGCCGTGAATGAGCAACAGCGGTGGCGAGTCCTTCTGGACCAGGTAAATCGGAGAGATCGCTTTGAGTTGAGCTTCGAGGTCTTTCACATCGCCCAGGATCCGCTTGAAAAAACCGGGACGCGTCAGCTCGATGAGCTGGTATGAACGGGGGGCACCCCAGTTCACCAGATCGGTTGGCGGAAACCACGCCACGACACATTGGACACGGCTGCTGACTCGTTCCAGGGGATCCTTCGAGTCGGGCTGGCCATCGTCACCAGTCATGGCTGCCATCAGAGAAAGGTGTCCTCCCGATGAACCGCTCGTAATTCCCAGCTTGTTGGGATCGACGCCGAACTGAGCTGCGTTCTGCCGCACGAAGCGGACGGCCCGGTTCATGTCGGGAACCATCTCGGGCACGGTGTAACGTGGACTGCTGCCGTGGCGAGTCACGAAGAGGGTATAGCCCCCCTTGAGCAGCCCCTGGGTCC
>QWOR01000175.1 GCA_003669575.1 Planctomycetota bacterium
CGGAGAAACCAGGTACGACCTTTCGGGCCGTATCAACTGGGTCGACAATCAGATCGACATGGGCACAGGCACCCTGCGGGCCCGCGTGGAAGTGGCCAACGATCGCCGTCTGCTGACGCCGGGAATGTTTGTCCGGATGAAGGTCCCATTGGGGCCGGAGCAGAAAGCCCTGCTGATCCCCGAACAGGCTCTCGTCGCCGATCAGGGGAACCGGTTCGTGTACGTCGTCACCGACACGGACGAGATCGAATATCGCTCGATCGAAGTCGGCTGGCAGGAGGGCGAGAAGCGCGTCATCACCTCCGGACTCAGTGCGACCGATCGCGTCGTCCTGACGGGGCTGCAACGGATCCGCGCCAAGTCGAAAGTCACAGCCAAGCCCTGGACTCCGCCAGACACAGCCGCTGCGGGATCCTCTGCATCCACTTCCACCTCGAAAGAGGCAGGCCCGACTGCGACACCGACTGTCATCACTGTCCCCCCACCGGCCAGCCAGTCTGCCAACTCGCCACCTGTCGCCAGCCCCGCGGCCAAGCCATAACGATGCGTCCTGTTCGCCGTCCCACGGGATAAGGTTCGAGCATTTTGTCCAGATTCTTCATCGACCGTCCAATCTTTGCCACGGTGATCTCCATACTGATCACTCTCGCGGGTGGGATTGCGGTCTGGTATCTGCCGATTGCTCAATACCCGCCCGTCGCCCCACCGACCGTGCAGGTCGACTGCAATTACCCCGGTGCTAGTTCCAAGGTCGTGGCCGAAACGGTCGCTGCCACGATCGAACAGCAGGTCAACGGCGTGCAGGACATGCTTTACATGTCCTCGCAATCGACCAGTGACGGATCGTACACGCTCACGGTCACCTTTAAGCCGGGCATCGATCTGAATCTGGCCCAGGTGCTGGTCCAGAACCGAGTGGCCCTCGCACTCCCCCAGCTTCCCGATGTCGTCCGCCAAACGGGCGTCACGACCAAAAAGCGGTCCCCCGACATCCTCATGACGGTGAGCCTGAACTCACCTGGCGGCAAGTACGACCAGCTCTACTTGAGTAACTACGCCGTACTGCGTCTGAAGGACGAATTGTCGCGGCTCCCCGGGATCTCGGAAGTCCTCGTCTTCGGCCAGCGTGATTACAGCATGCGAGTCTGGGTCGATCCCGACAAACTTGCAGCTCGCGGTGTCGCTGTCAGCGATGTTCTCGCAGCCATCCGCGAACAGAACTTCCAACCCGCACTGGGCCAGGTCGGCGCCCCGCCCACACCGGGCGGACAGTTGTTGCAGATTCCCCTGACGATCAAAGGGCGACTCGTTACGGAGGAGGACTTCGGCAAGATCATTATCCGCAACACTCCCGATGGGCGCGTGCTGCGCATCCGCGATATTGGCTTCGCCCAGTTGAATGCCCGCTCACAAGACATCAACAACCGCTTCGACAGAAAGCCGACCGTGGGCCTCGCGATCTTCCAGCTGCCAGATGCAAACGCCCTGGCGACTTCAGATCACGTGAAGTCGACGATGAAGGAGCTGTCGAAGTACTTCCCGGTCGGCGTCGACTACGCCATCGGATACGACACGACGCCGTTTATTCGCGAGTCGATTCAGGAAGTGTTCAAGGCGCTGCGTGATTCGGTGTTGCTGGTGGCTCTGGTCGTACTCGTGTTCCTGCAGGGGTGGCGGGCTGCAGTGATTCCGCTACTGGCCGTTCCTGTCGCGATCGTTGGAACATTCGCCGCGATGTATCTCGTGGGGTTCAGCCTCAACAACCTGACCCTGTTCGGTCTGGTACTCGCCATCGGAATCGTGGTGGATGATGCCATCGTGGTCGTCGAGTCGGTCGAGCATCACATCGCGAAGGGCCTCGCCCCACGGCAGGCCGCCCTCCGCGCGATGGAGGAAGTCTCCGGCCCCGTCGTCGCCGTGGGACTGGTGCTGACTGCGGTGTTCGTCCCCTGCACCTTTGTGTCGGGAATCGTCGGGCAGTTCTTCCGCCAGTTCGCGCTGACAATCGCGGTGTCGACTGTCCTCTCCACGATCAACTCACTGACTCTCAGCCCTGCACTGGCAGCCCTGCTGTTGCGAAAGCCCGGGACACGCCGCGACCCCCTGACATGGCTGCTTGACATGCTCTTGGGCTGGTTCTTCCGGCTCTTCAACTGGGGGTTTGTGAAGACATCATCCGTTTACTCTCGTATGGTCGGTGGCCTGCTGCGGATCCCGGCGATCGTACTCATCATGTATGTCGGTCTGCTGGGACTGACCGGGTGGGGTTACAAACAGCTCCCCACCGGATTTATTCCGACTCAGGACAAAGGTTACCTGATCGCCAGTGTTCAGCTTCCGGACTCTTCCTCGGCGGGCCGAACACGAGACGTGGTCGCCAAACTGGAACAGATCGCACTTGAGCATCCCGGCGTTAAAAACGTGAACTCGGTCGCCGGTAACTCGTTCATCCTGAGCGCGTATGGATCAAACTTCGGTTCGATGTTCATCATTCTCAAGTCCTTTGATGAACGCCGAGGCGACCAGAGCCTGTACGCCGATGACATTGCCGCCAAGCTGAGGAAGGACTACGCGCAGAAGATCCCCGAAGCCCTTGTGAACGTCTTCCCCGCTCCAGCCGTCAGTGGTCTGGGCCGTGCCGGTGGTTTCAAGTTCATGGTGGAAGACCGGGGCGACCTCGGCCTGCAGATGCTGCAGCAGCAGACCGACAAACTCGTCGAAATGGGGAACAAGACCAACGGACTGGTCGGACTCACGACCGTCTACAATGCCAAATCGCCTCAGATTTTTATCGACATCGATCGTGAACAATGCCTGAAGATGGGCGTGAACCTCGGCGAACTCTTCGGCACGCTCCAGGGCTTTCTGAGCGCCCGGTACGTGAATGACTTCAATCGATTCGGGCGTACATGGCAGGTCATTGTCCAGGCTGACTCCCAGTTCCGGAACCAGATCGAAGACATCGATCGCCTGCGAGTCCGCAACAACAAGGGCCATATGGTGCCGGTCGGTGCCCTGGCCAAGGTCGAGCAACGCGCCGCCCCGCTCGTGCTCACCCGCTACAACATGTACCCCGCAGCTGCGATTAACGGGAACGTCGCGAAAGGCTTCAGCACCGGTCAGGCGATCCAGTCACTGGAAGGCCTGGCCAACGCTGAACTGGCAGCCAACGTCGGGTACGAGTGGACCGAGCTGACCTATTTGGAACGCATGACATCTGACACCGGATTGATTGTGTTCGCATTGTCGGTCGTGTTCGTGTTCCTCGTGCTGGCCGCGTTGTATGAAAGCTGGTCGCTGCCGATGGCGGTCATCCTCGTCGTGCCGATGTGTGTTCTCTGCTCCATCGCCGGGGTCTGGTACGCCGGGATGGACATCAATGTGTTCACGCAGATCGGGTTCATCGTTCTCGTCGGGCTGGCCTGCAAGAACGCCATTCTGATCGTCGAGTTCGCCAAGCTGCGACGCGAAGAAGGTGTCAGCCGCCGCGAAGCCACTTTGCAGGCGTGCGAACTCCGTCTTCGCCCGATCGTGATGACCTCGTTCGCGTTCATCCTCGGCGTCGTCCCGCTGGTGATCGCAACGGGAGCTGGAGCTGAGATGCGTAAGGCACTCGGCGTCACCGTCTTTAGCGGCATGCTGGGCGTGACAGCCTTCGGCGTTTTGCTGACTCCGGTCTTTTTCTTCGTCATCGATGCCATGTCGGGCTCGCCCCAGGTTTCGCAGTCCCGCCTCTCCCGCTGGGGGGCTGGAGTGTTGAATCTCCTTCGACTGCGTGCTCTGCGACAAATTGTCAGTGCCACATGGCGAGTGATAATCCGTCGGCGAACTCACGCCTCGCTTCCCCCCGCACCACTCCAACTCCCGCCTCGCCCTTCTGTCAAAAGCCACACTGTCCATCCACCGAGTCGAGAGGAATCGCTCGTTCCCCCACCGGCTCAAGAGTCCCTCGAAACCAAACACTAACTCGACGGATCTCTCACTGCGAATCATTCCGCCAGACTTCCCGCCAACTCACTGACTCCACCACCTCGACTGCAGAGCGCCATGTTCTCCCGGTTCTTCATCGATCGACCGATCTTCGCCAGCGTGCTGTCCATCGTGATCACACTGGCCGGGGCGATCGTATCGTTCACCCTGCCGATCACGCAGTACCCGGAGATTACGCCTCCGACCGTTGAAGTCTCCGCCGTCTACTCGGGAGCCAATGCTCAGGTCGTGGCCGACACCGTCGCTGCTCCCATTGAGCAGCAGGTCAACGGCGTTGAAGGCATGCTCTACATGTCCTCGCAGTGCACCAACGACGGCATGTATGCCCTCACGGTCGCCTTCCGTCCAGGAACCGATCTCAACCTGGCCCAGGTCCTCGTGCAGAACCGCGTGGCCCTCGCCCAGCCAGTCCTTCCCGCACTGGTGCAAAGACGTGGCGTGACGGTGAAGAAGAAGTCCCCCACCGTCCTGATGATCATCAACCTCTATTCGCCCGATGCCTCGCGCGACAACCTGTACCTCAGCAACTACGCCACAATCCAGCTGCGAGATGAACTTTCTCGTCTGCCAGGAGTCGGTGACATCTCCTTCCTCGGCCAGCGCGACTACAGCCTCCGAGTCTGGCTCGACCCCGACAAGGCCGCCTCACGCTCCGTCTCTGCGGACGATGTGATTCATGCGATCCAGCAGCAGAACGCCCAGGTCGCAGCCGGCCAGATCGGCCAGCCTCCCGTCGCCAAAGGCCAGGCGTTTCAGTTCTCCCTGACCACGCTCGGACGACTTGCGACCACCGACGAGTTCGACAACATCATCATCAAGTCTGACGACGAGGGCCGCACGACTCGTCTTAAGGATGTCGCCCGCTCCGAACTCGGCGCGATCGCTTACGACCAGAGCTGCTTTCTGGATGGCCAGCCCTCGGTGGCTCTGTCGATCTACCAGTTGCCCGGCTCCAACGCCCTGGACACCGCCCAGCAGGTGCGGCAGCGTCTGACCGAGATGAAGAACCGCTTCCCCGATGGGGTCCAGGCGTCGATCGTCTACGACACAACGCCCTTCATCGAAGAATCGGTCAACGAAGTGTTTCACTCTCTGCGGGACGCGATCATCCTCGTCGCCATTGTGGTCCTCGTCTTCCTGCAAGGCTGGCGGGCGGCGGTCATTCCACTCGTCGCTGTGCCCGTGGCTGTCATCGGGACCTTCGCCGCCATGGCGGTTTTCGGCTTTAGCTTAAACACTCTGACCCTGTTCGGGCTGGTCCTCGCCATCGGGATCGTCGTTGACGACGCCATCGTGGTGGTCGAAGCCATCGAGCATCACATCGAACTGGGATCGACACCGCATGACGCCGCGATCCAGGCGATGGACGAGGTCTCCGGACCCGTCGTCGCAGTGGCCCTGGTACTCACAGCTGTGTTCGTCCCCTGTACGTTCGTCACGGGCATCATTGGCGAGTTCTTCCGCCAGTTCGCCGTCACGATCGCTGTCTCGACGATCATCTCGGCCTTCAACTCCCTGACCCTCAGCCCGGCGCTGGCGGTGATCCTGTTGCAATCCAAGAGTGAACGCACTCAGGAACCCCTGCCTCGCGTGGGCGTCATTGGTGTCGGCACCTGGGCTGTCTGGTACTGGGTGGGGCCGCTGCTCTCGCAATGGATGCAGACTCACCCCGAACTGGCCGCCTGGTCGGGATGGGGAAGGCTCGCGGCAGGTGTGATCGGACTGCTTGTGGTCTCCCTCATCAGTGGAGCACTCAACGCGATCCTGGGTCGTTTCTTCCGCGGCTTCAACACCGTGTTTCGCTGGATGACCGAAGGTTACGTCCGCATCGTGAGTGGCCTGACCCGCGTCTCACTACTGGGGATCGTCTTCTACGCAGGGATGCTCTACCTGACCGAACAGGTCTTCGTCGCCACACCAGCGGGATTTATCCCGGCTCAGGACAAAGGATATCTGCTCGTCAATCTGCGTCTGCCGGACTCCTCGTCGCTGGAGCGAACCGAGCGGGTGATGCAGCAGATCGAGCGGATCTCCGGCGAGCTGGACGGCGTGGCACATACGCTGGCCATCACCGGACAGTCGCTGCTGATGCAGGCGAACGCTTCCAACTTCGGATCAATGTACGTGATGCTCGATCCGTTTCCGGAACGTTCGCCACACGGACTGACCAGCGAGTTGATTGCCTCGCGACTGGAACAAAAGCTGTTGAGCGAAGTCTCGGACGGACTGATCGATGTCGTCGGTGCTCCCCCAATTGATGGTCTGGGGACCGCCGGAGGCTTCCGCATCATGCTCGAAGACCGGGGCGACAACGGTCCCATGGTCCTCCAGCAAACCAGTCAAAGCATCATCGATGCAGCCGAGAAGTCGGGCCAGTTCCGCGGCATGTTCACAAGCTTCCGTGCCAACTCCACCTGGCTGTCGATCGAACTCGATCGCGAGTCGGCCCGCAAGATGGGCGTGCCACTGACCGAGGTCTTCGACACACTCCAGACGAACTTCGGCTCGCTCTACGTCAACGACTTCAACCGCTTCGGCCGCACGTGGCAGGTCAACGTTCAGGC
>QWOR01000113.1 GCA_003669575.1 Planctomycetota bacterium
GTGTGTGGCGCAGGGCGTGCCCTTTGCCCGTGAATACGGCGGCACACTCGCCAACCGCACATTCGGCGGAACTCAGGTCTCGAGAACTTTCTACAGCCGGGGCCAGACGGGACAGCAACTGTTGCTTGGTGCTTACCAAGCTCTTATGCGGCAGGTCGCTGCGGGCAAGGCCCAGATGTATGCCCGCCGCGAAATGCTCGATCTGGTGACGATCGATGGAGTCGCTCGCGGAATCGTCTGCCGTAACCTCGCCAACGGGAAGATCGAAACGCACGCCGCTCATGCGGTGCTGCTCTGTACCGGCGGCTACGGCAACGTGTTCTACCTGTCCACGAATGCCAAGGGCTGTAACGTGACAGCTGCCTGGCGTGCTCACAAGCGCGGGGCATTCTTTGCGAACCCCTGTTACACCCAGATTCACCCGACCTGTATTCCCGTCACGGGCGACCACCAGTCGAAGCTCACTTTGATGAGCGAGAGCCTCCGCAATGACGGACGCGTGTGGGTGCCGAAGCAGGCGAACGACGCCCGTTCCGCCTCGCAGATCCCGGAAGAAGATCGCGACTACTTCCTGGAACGGCGCTATCCCGCCTACGGCAACATGGTTCCCCGCGACGTGGCGAGCCGCGCGGCCAAGGAACGCTGCGACGCCGGGTTTGGGGTCGGCAGCAGCAAGAAGTCAGTCTATCTCGACTTCAGTCTGGCCATCAAAGAGCAGGGCGAAGCCACAATCCGGGGCAAGTACGGCAACTTGTTCCACATGTACCAGAAGATTACCGACGAGAATCCCTACCAGACGCCGATGCGGATTTACCCCGCGGTGCACTACACGATGGGTGGTCTGTGGGTCGACTATCACCTCGAAAGCACCATCCCCGGTCTGTTCGTGCTGGGTGAGGCGAACTTCTCCGACCATGGAGCCAATCGGCTCGGCGCCAGTGCTCTCATGCAGGGGCTGGCTGACGGATACTTCGTCGCTCCTTACACGGTCGGAAACCATTTGGCGACTCGCAAGCTGCCGGAAGTCACCGATGCTCATCCTCGCTTCCGCGAAGTGGCCGAAGAGGCCCGCCTGAAGCTGCAGCGTCTGCTGAATGTGGACGGGAAGCGATCGGTCGACAGCTACCATCGCGAGTTGGGCCACATCATGTGGGACAACTGTGGAATGTCACGCAATGCTCAGGGCCTGCAGTCCGCGATCAGCAAGATCGCCGCTCTGCGGGAGGATTTCTGGCGGAACGTCAATGTGCCCGGCTCGAACGACAACCTGAACCAGAGCCTGGAACTGGGAGGTCGCGTGGCCGACTTCCTGGAGTTCTCTGAGTTGATGTGCCGTGATGCCCTCGCTCGCGAAGAGTCGTGCGGCGGTCACTTCCGCGAAGAGCACCAGACCCCCGAGAACGAGGCCAAGCGTGACGACGAGCACTTCGCGCACGTGGCTGCCTGGCAGTATCAAGGTGACAACAAACCGCAGACGCGACATGTTGAGCCACTGAAGTTCGAAGCCTGCCCGCTTCAGGTCCGCAACTACAAGTAAGGAAGTTCGATTCCGCGATTCGAGCGGGACGCCAGTCCCGGCGACTACCCTCGACCCGACCGCCGAACTTTCATGGATCCATCACAATGAGCCATTCCAGCGAAAAACTCCTGAACCTCAACCTGCGTGTCTGGCGTCAGAAAGACAACGCATCGCGAGGCGAGTTCCACGACTACAAGCTCACCGGGATCTCGACGGAAATGTCGTTCCTGGAAATGCTCGACATCCTGAACGAACAGCTGGTGTCCAGGAACGAAGAACCAGTCAACTTCGACCACGACTGCCGCGAAGGCATCTGCGGAGCGTGCAGCCTCGTCATCAATGGCCAGGCCCACGGACCAGACAGCGGGACGACCACCTGCCAGCTGCACATGCGGCGATTCCACGACGGCCAGACAATCGTTATCGAGCCGTGGCGGGCCAAGGCTTTCCCCATCATCCGCGACCTCGTCACCGATCGCTCCGCGTTCGATCGCATCATCCAGGCGGGCGGCTACGTGTCCGTCCGTACGGGTCAGGCCCCTGAAGCCAACAGCGTCCCGATCTCGAAGAACGTTCAGGAAGAATCGCTCGACGCAGCAGTATGCATCGGCTGTGGTGCGTGCGTGGCAGCGTGTAAGAACGCATCCGCGATGCTCTTCGTCTCCGCCAAGGTGTCGCACCTCGCTCAGCTACCGCAGGGCGAGCCCGAGCGAGCCAGCCGCGTTCTGGGTATGGTCGGCCAGATGGATGAGGAAGGGTTCGGCAACTGTACCAACACTAGCGAATGTGAAGCAGCCTGCCCCGCGAATGTATCGGTCTCGCACATCGCCCGCCTGAACCGGGAGTATGCGAAGGCCCTGCTGGTTTCTCCGCTCGACCTCGAAGGCCAGCTGATGACCTCCAGCGGGACGGGTGGGGACTGAGCCACTCTTTGATCGACCGCAAACGAGCAGATTGCCCGTACCAACAGGTGCGGGCTTTTTCATTGCTCCTACTCGCTGAGTTTCTTGATCAGCATCTCTCGCACCACCTTCGCGTCGGCGCCCTTCACGAGCTTCATAATCTTGCCGACCACAGCTCCGATGGCCTGTTGCTTGCCAGCCTTGAAGTCTTCCACAGCCTTGGGGCTGTCTGCAATCGCCGAGGCAATGGCAGTATCGATCAGGCCAGTGTCGTTGACGACCTTGAGTCCCTTTTCGTCGATGATTGCGTTGATGCGGTCTAGCGAGAGTTTCTGCTCGTCATCGGCGTCGAGCAGAAGCTGGGCGTAAACCTCGCGGGCCCCTTTGATCGTCAAATCGCCTGAGACGATTCGCTTGAGCAGATCGCCCAGCAACTCCGCCACGATTGGGAACTCTGCGATTTCCAGCTTGCGATCGTTGAGGTCGCGCTGCACGTCCTGAGTGACCCAGTTCGCTGCCTGTTTCGGGTCGCCACAGAGCGAGACAACAGTCTCGTAATATTTCGCGAGGTCGCTCCCCTGATTCACAATCACTGACGCATCGTAGAGCGACAGTCCGAACTCACTCCGGTACCGAGCCCGGCGAGCCGCAGGGAATTCGGGCAGTGACCGGCGAATCGCATCGATCTGCTCAGCAGTCGTGGTGACCGGCACGAGGTCGGGGCACGGGAAGTACCGGTAATCCGCAGCCTCTTCCTTACCACGCTGCGAGAAGGTCAGGTTGCGGTCGGGGTCCCAGCCACGAGTTTCCTTATCGGCTCCGGGGTCGCCGATTTTCAGGCCGGTTTTCTCAAACTCAGCCGACTGCCGCCTGGCTTCGTACTCAATGGCGGCCTCGACAGCCCGGAAGCTGTTGAGGTTTTTGACTTCCACGATCGGGGTGGCGACCCTCTTTCCGTCAGGCTGGATGAAATGCAGGTTGACGTTGGCGTCGCAGCGCAGACTGCCCTCCTGCATATTGCAGTCGGACACGCCGAGATAAGTCAGCAGCAGGTGCAGCTCTTCGAGCACCGATTTGGCCTCCTGAGCCGAGCGGATATCGGGCTCGCTGACGATTTCCAGCAGCGGCGTTCCCGCCCGATTGAGGTCGACCTGGCTGTCGCGTCCTCGACCAGTCTCGTCGTGAATGTTCTTGCCCGCGTCTTCTTCCAGATGAGCCCGAAGAATCCGCACGCGGCGGGCTTCCCCTTCGGCGGTATAGGTCTCGATCCAACCGTGCTGACAGAGCGGCAAGTCGAACTGGCTCGTCTGGTAGCCCTTGGGCAGGTCGGGATAAAAGTATTGCTTGCGGTCCCACTTGGTGAACGGAGTGATCTCGCAGTTCAGAGCCAGGCCGGTCATCTGGCCCAGATGAATCGCCTCACGATTCAACACCGGCAACGCCCCCGGCAGCCCCAGACAAACGGGACACGTCTGGGTGTTCGGCTGATCGGGGTTGAACTTGTTCACACACCCGCAAAAGATCTTCGTGCGCGTGTTCAACTGGACGTGAACTTCGAGACCGACAATGACAGTGGCGTTCATGGAGGTAATGACCGGGAATCAGACGAGGAGCAACAGCTGGGAATAGTAATTGATGCCCGCCCGAGAATCGCGTGCAGGAGTGCCGGAAGGCCGCTTACTCCGGCATAAGTTCAGCAAAGTGAAAACCGTCGACGCTCCACATCGTCCACAGACAGGTGATGACCTGGAGAATCAGAAGCATCCTCCAGAGGAGTTTTTCGTGGGCGCTTCCCCGGTACAGACTACTTGTCGGCGACGGGGCTGCGGACGCCGGAACTCTCGACAACCCGACCAGTGCTGTCATGACCGGCCAGGGAGCGAGAAAAATCCACAACCGGGCCGCCTCGCCCATGTTCTTGCCCGAGAGCCAGAGGATCGACCAGACAGCGAACCAGGCGGCGCCCTGAGAAAATGCGATCGCAGGCCCGTCATTGACCGCCGTCTGGCTTCGTCGATTCCAGGCACGCACCAGTCCCATCGCCGCGCAGCATGCCAGCGGAACACCTAACGCGATTGCCGCCTCGATTGGATTCAGCGCCAGCCACCCGAGATAGGTGCGGCTGTTGTGGTCGTAGAACATTCCGTGATTCTTCAGGTTCTGAAGCCAGACGCCTGCCAGGTTGCACGTCCCCCAGATCGACAGTGCGGAGAGCGAGACCACAAACCCCAACAGCGCCGCCAGAACGCACTCGATGTCCCCCATCGCAGTCCGCTCGCGAAATGATTCCTTTCGCGTCCAGCGTTCCAGAATCGTCTGAATCACGAGCAGCAAGGCCACTGGAGCCAATGCCAGTGTGATCATCAATCCACAGAAGAACCCCATGCCTGCCAGCACGCACCTCCACAGACTCAGCCGCGACCAGCCTTCGAGCCAGAGCCAGCAGCTCATGGTCGCCAGCATCGGACAGAAGAGGTCCGACTTGGGGAAGAAGACCACCAGGCTCGGAACAAGCGGCCAGATGGCTGCCGCCCGCCAGGCCGTAATCGGATCACTCATCCGGGCTGTCAGGCAATAGATCGGCCAGCAGGTCCCCGCCACAGCCAGCAGCGTGAGCAGCGTGGCCGTCCAGAGTGTCGCCTCATACTCGCGGGCGAACTGTCCTTTCGGTGTGGGGAATTGGCCGAGGGCCTCAATAGCCTCCTTCATGGAGCCCGGTTCGAGTCTGATGACCGCATTCGTCAAAGCGGGTGAACTCTGGAACAAAGACAGCAATGCCCGGTAGCCCAGAGTCAGCCCCGGCGGATGAGTACCGATGTGGAGATACCGATCGGGATCATTCCCCGTGGAAATCGCAGCCCGGTAGCCCGCAAGGAACTCTTTCGAGTCCTCGACCTCAAACGCAGCCTGCCAGAAATAGCCCTCCGTGCGTTTGTAATACAGCACGGTCGGAGCGCGACTCAGGCCCTGCACATCAGGCTGCAGGTACAACACCCCGTTGAGCCAGAGAAACGCGATCACGCACAGGACAACCGGACTCTTGTGGTTCCGCTCCCTCCAGACGATAGCGGTCCAGTAACCACCGCAGAGCGACAACGTGCGAATGACCTCCAGTGGGTCGATCTCCGCGAGTGCCCTCCGGGCCCACGTCCACTCGCCAGGAATGCCGAGCGGGATTGTCGGTGCCGAAAGAACCACCCACGAGACCAGCGTCAGTAATGCGATGACGACCAGCTTCCCCCCCGTCAGCCAACCGACAGACTCGGGCTGTTGACTCAACGAGTTGGGAGGCGGCGTGCTCAATCTCTCAGCCCGCACTTTCGCATCAGGCTGGCCGTCGACTCGAAGGCCTCGCGGACCCAATCCTCGATCTTGTCGGGTTCGGGAGAGTACTCCAGTTCAATCGACATGGCCCCGGGAATGCCCAGGTCACGAATCTGTTCCAGGTAAGGCTCAAACTGGACCACACCACGCCCCGGCGGAAGGTCGCCATGCTTCACCCCGTCGCAGTCGGAGATGTGCACATGGAACGACTTGCCCCGCAGCCGTGGCAGCTCTTCGGGAGCGACGCCAGCCAATGCAAGGTGCGACACATCAATGTTCGCCCCGAGGGCCGGGTGGCCGACATCGGCGATGAACTGTGCCATCGTCTCCACGTTATTCAGCAGGGACAGCGAGAACGGTTCAAGCTCCATGGCGATCTGTAGACCGAGTGACTCGGCATAGTCAGCCAGTCGTCGGCAGTTCTCGACCCCCATCCGCCACTGCTCGGCGGGTGGAATGACCTCCCGGTTCCAGATGTACTCGCCCAGCACCAACAGCAGATTCTGCCCGCCAAACTCATATACGAGATCGAGAAACGCCTCACACCGATCGAGGTGGAATCGCTGCACACTTGGATTGAAATCGACCAGTCCCGTTGCCACGCAACAGACAGAAATGATCGGCAGCCCGTGCTTGTTACATTCCTGGCGGATCAACTGTCGTTCGCGAACATCGATGTCGAGTGGATCGGTGAAGATGTCGATCGAGTCGAACCCGATTTCCTTGGTCTTCGCGATGCCCCAGCTCGTGCCGCGTCCGGCTTGTGACCAGGCGGAGTTGATCAATCCCAGGCGCATGGTGGTGA
>QWOR01000048.1 GCA_003669575.1 Planctomycetota bacterium
CGAAATAGTTGCGATAGATCGTTCCTGCTCCGCATGCGATCGCGCATGCTGGTCCCTGAGTGAAATCGTTCTCATAGATCCCGACTCCATTCTCTGGTGTCACTTGTGGCGATACCATCTCCAGAAGATTGAACTGAGATGCTACTTGGAAAAGTGAGTTGGAGTTTTCGATATCAGCGTGCAGGACCTGAATGTCTCCGATCACTTCTCGCAATTTGATCCTCTGTCCCACAGACTTGTCGATGTTCGCCTGATGACGTAACTCGGCCAGCGTGGGCGTTTCGAGTCGACCGCAGTGAAATGTCTTCCCGTTAATCTTGGATGTCAGTGTGTTGCTGTGGAGTGTGAAGCACTCTCTGACCACTGGTGGAGATGACTCTCGAACACCAGTCAGGGTTTCAAACCATGACATGGATAAGCCTTCAAAGCCGGGGCTTGTATTGACACGGGATAATCAGGCCGGACGCTCCGTACAAAATTTCATAAAGCAGCCAACTGTTACCCTGAGTGTCTTCTTTATGGCTTTATTCAACAACAACCCGCATCTGCTTCAGCTTCTCGCGGGCGCGGGTCAGGGTCGGACCGATGGAGTTTTCCGGGACGCCGACTTCCGAGCTGATTTCCCGATAGGTTTTGCCTTCCAGATGAAACTTGCGCACGATCTGTGCGTCAGGCTGCGGAAGGTGATCCAGTAGAAGTGCGATCTCTTCCACGGAGTCGGAGTTGGGAATGGTCTTGGAGTCCCCGGCCGCTTCGATGGCAGCTCCGTGGGCATCAACATGTCCCCAGGCTTCCGCTTTGCGGCGGCGGATCATCTCCTTCACCACAATTCGCCGGGAGACGACTGTTAGATAGGTCGCAAGCGAGCATTGTTCGCGAAACCGACGCAGGACCGCGTAATCGTTCTCGATCAGCCGAACAAAGACCTCAGAGCAGAGATCGTCCACATCGTCGCTGGTAATCCGGATGCTGCGGACATGGGCGGTGTGGCGGATGACATGGACAAACAGACCGACAAAGCGATCAACGAAATCTTTCCAAGCCCCTGGCGCACGCGTCAGGCACTGCTTGAGAAGCCGTCGATCAATATCGGTCAGCGCCACCTGTAAGACCTCATCGGGAATACTAAAGACTCTTGCTGATCCTGAATAATCGAGTCTATGTCGCTTTTCGAGTTCCGGCAAGGGCGATTTCCTCGTCCGGCTCGGAACCCTCCACGAGGTTGAGGGTTATGTCATGTGTCGTGGTATTGATTTGAACGGGAAATGTGGGGGATCATCCACAGAAAAAGAGAAAAACTGCCTCTCAGGGGAGCTATGGCCGAGGAGATTTCTCACCCGAACCATCAGCGGCAGCTGGTTTTAGCGAACGCTAATGTTTCTAGAACCAGATGGCCCATCTTGCCATGGGAGGGCTGAAGATGAGGGCTCAGTCCCAGGCCGTCCAGGGTTTCCGTGGCGGTCGGTCCGATACTGCCAATCACGCATTGGCGTGCGGCATTCAGCCAGGCGTCCTTAATGCCCAGACGGTCGGCGATTTCCAAGACGTTGACGGCTTGCTGGGCACTGGTGAAGAGCAGCACATCAAACTCACCGGCAACTGTTCTGCGCACCGCCTCTTCCAGGGGGCTGAGGTCATCCGGAAGTTCCCAGCGATAGACCGGCACGGGGATGACTGTGGCGAGGCGGTCTTCGAGGCTCCTGGCCAACTCTTTCTGTGGCTGGCCGTACTCCTGGATGGCAATAGTTTGGCCAGCGACCGGGATGGGTGTGTCGTCGATCAGTCGGACGACCTCCCGCCAGGTGTTCGGTTCGGCGGCCCGATGGTCCACGCGGATCCCCGCCTGCCGCAGGATTGCGACCGGTTTAGGGCCCCGGACGACGACCAGAGTCCGGCCGATCCAGTTCTGAATCTCCTCCAGAGTGTGACGTGACTGCAGGACATCCAGGAGAGCCTGAGCACCGACCCCAGTCAGAAAGATGACGATGTCGATCTCCCCCCGCTTCAGCTGTTGTCCGAAAGCCAGTGCGGTTTCGTTGTTCTCAATGGGGATCTCTTTCATCGACGGCGCGACCGTCGCTGAGGCGCCTTGCCGCTCAATCAGCGACCGCATTTCTACGGCGCGGCGGCTCTCAAAGCTGCAAACTCGTAGCATAGTGGTGACAGGCCTCAAGGATTCGGAAAACGCTGTGCTGGTTGGAAAGAAAGAACCGGGCGAACGCCCACCACAGTGTGCCAAGCGCTGGCATGTCCCGTCGAGTGGTTTCTCGAGCAGATTTTTCACCTTTGTAACATGGACCAGTTCCCTCCGAAAAGTCCGCAAAGTCCCAGGGCATGAGAATTCGGGCCAATGTCAGGAAAACTTGTACGAATTCGAACTCGGTCAGGCACTCATACAGTATCCCCACCATTCGGGGGCTGAAGGAGATTGCAGATGCGACTGACATTACGAGCTTTGCTGGCTTATCTGGATGACGTTCTCGAACCCGCAACGCTGAAGGAAATCGGCGTTCGGGTCAGCGAGAGTCCCTCAGCCTCGGCGACTGTCGCGCGGATTAAAGAAGTGATCCGTCGCCGGCGAATCTCCGCTCCGGAGCTGACCGGGTCCGGCTCGGCCCCTGATCCGAATCTGGTTGCAGAATATCTCGACAACACGCTTTCGCCCGACACGGTTCCGGCGCTGGAAAAGCTGTGCCTCGACTCAGACATGCATCTGGCTGAGGTTGCGTCTTCGCATCAGATTCTGACGGCGGTCCTGGGAGAGCCTGTGGAAGTCCCGCTCGCGACACGCGAGCGAATGTATGCGCTGGTCACTCCCACTCCTCTGGTCGGCGATGCCCCGCCACCCAAGTCAGGAGTCCACAACAAGCTCCGGGACTCGGCGATCATGGATACATCGCCAGCCCTGGAGGCAGAAGTCACCGGGGGGCGTCCGGTCATGCCCGATTACCTCAAGCCCGCGAAGGGACGGAATCTGGTCGTCTTGCTTGTGAGCGGTTGCGTGGCCTTGGGATGGATTCTGTGGGTCCTCAACGATCAGGGAGTATTTTCGAGTCGTCAGGCCAACGTCGCGTCGAACGAGAAAGCGGCTCCGGTTGTTGGAGGGGCCGTACACGAGCCGACATCTGCCCCCCATCATGACCATGAGAAGGCCAGTACTCCCGTCGAAGGCCTGGCGAATCATGATGATGAACCCGTCGAGCCTCTGGTGGCTGCAACCGAGTCCTCTCCAGTTCCCGAACCCGATGCGGATGGCTCGCCCACCGATCAGTCCCTCGCGAGGAATGAGACGACAGCACCGCAATCGGCGATCGACGAACCAGCTGCTGTGATGTCTGATCCAGCGGCGCCGGATGTCAAAACGCCAGAGGCCGTCGGCCTGTCACCACAACCGGAACCAGCTCCTCCCGCACCAGCAACGAATCCCTTTCCGGCGATGATGTACTCCAATGCCGAGGGAATTCTGCTGGTTCGAGATCGCGAGTCGGGTGCCTGGAACGTGCTGCCTCGGCGAGCGCTGGTTCGGGACGGCGATGAGATCGCCTCTCCGGTTCCATTCCAGGCAGAGTTCACGGTGGAAAGCTCGGCGCTGGCGGTCACTCTGCATCGGGGGACCCGAGTTCGTCTCGAACCGGGGACCGGGGCCGAGTTGTTCAAGATCTATGTGGATCGAGGGCGGGTCTCGATTGAACGCTCAGCCGGTGGGGAACACCCGGAGCCGATTTCGATGGGACTGAGCATTCGGGGGCAGAACGCACAGATCGCGCTGAACGAACCGGGGACCATGTGCGGCATCGAAGTGGAGCAACGGGTTCCATTTGGACGACGTCCGGATCCTCTGCTTCTCATTCCGGGTGGCGGTTTCTACGTGACGAGTGGGAATGTGGCGTTCTCTTGGAACGGAGGGCCCGCGGTGAATGTCGGAGCCGATGTCGGCTGGGCCGGGTGGCCTGTGCCGCCGAATCCGATGGTTGCAGGCCCCCAGCGTCCGATTCCCAACTGGCTGACTCCCGAAGGGATTCCGCAAACGAACGCCGACCGCAAAGGGGTGCAGATGTTTGAAAAGGAGTTCAATGTGGATCAGACAGTCGATATGTCGATTCCCTCGCTGGTGATGGATCGTCGCGAGATGATCTCCACGTATGCCACGTCGACGCTGGGGTTGGTCGACGACATCCCCATGCTGGTGAAAGCTCTGCAGTCAGAACATGAGAAGACTCGTCAGGCTGCCATTTCGAGCTTGCGCAGCTGGCTGCCGACCGATCCGAACAACACCACCCGTCTGGAGCAGGAGGTCGCGCGGATCTTTCCGGAGGACTCGGTTGCGGATGTGGTCGATCTGCTGTGGGGATACTCACGCGACGATGGGAAGGATGTCATCATTTCGCAGAAGCTGGTGGCCTTTATGGATCACAAGCAGATCGCGGTGCGTGAACTGGCGTTCTACTACGTGAGCCAGATTACTCCGCGGACCAGCGCTCACGGATACCGTCCAAGTCTGGCCGATTCGCCACGGCATGCAGCACTGGTCGGCTGGCGGAATCTCCTGGAAAAGAACGGCGGACAACTGGTGAAATAAGAAGAGCGGCGAGGGGAATTCCCCTTGCCGCTCTGTGTTGGTTGTTCCGTGATCAATATCGTGGTGTCACACTACGGCAGCAGGCTGACCTTGTCATAAGTCGGCATGGCAGTCGGAAGCGGGATTGTGACTTCGCCGGTGGCTGCCCATTCGGTGCCACGCGTGACAATTGCCTGGAACCCGGCACAGCGCATCGCCCACGTCGACGGATCCTGGTCCCGGCCGACATGCCCGAGCAGGCTGGTGACGATGCGTCCCTTGCCCGAGGGAATCCACCAGACCATGGGTTCATCGAAGCCGGTACCTCCTGACTCCTTGGAGCTGAAGGCGGTAGCGAGGATGTTCATATTCAGGGCCGGGCCGCGCTGAGCGTGGTAAAGTTCATCTTTGGGGTGCAGCCACTCGACGGGCATACCCTTGGTAATCGGATGCTCACGGTCGCGGACGATGACGGTGTAGGGGTGCTGGGCTCCGTGGCCAGAGTCGGGGCCTTCGCCCTTGGGAGTCCGAATACGTCGTCCAGACCCGTCATAGGCGACCCGGTCACCGCCGTCTTTGTTACGCCAGGCCAGACCGATCATGTCGTTCCAGGCTGGCCAGTCGGGAAACGGGTTATTGGCTGCGTGGACGTTCATCACTCCGCCGCCGTTTTTTACGAACTCCTCGAAGGCCGTCCGCACATGCTCCGGCCAGGTCGCCCCGTTGTAGTTGCTCAGAACCACATCGTAGTCAGCAAACTGGGGGCGAAATCCCTTCCAGGCATTCGGGTCGGTGTTTCCCTGTGGAGGTGTCGTAGCGACATAGGTCCGGAACCGACCAGTCTGCTCCAGTATCTGTTTGAGATACGGTGTCGTCCGCTCGAAGTCGTGGTTGTTCTGGCCATCGATGATCAGGACATCGATCTTGTCCGCGGCTGAGGAGGTCCCAGCCATCATCGCCAGCAGCAACAGAGCCACAGCTCCCGAAATGAGACAACACACCCAACATCGCAGCTTCATGATCCATTCCCCAACTGTGGCAACTCGTGAGTTACAACCTTGTTCCTGCAATGTACCGGATCGCCTCGCAGATGCCACGCGACAGCCACACAAGAGCGGCAGGCACTCCGCAAACCTCAAGCATCTTTCCGTAGACCGGTCACGCCCTCATTCTACGCAGCTGTCCTCACTTCGTGGGCTGGCCCGCCAAAATTGTCTGCACTATCTCCAGCCGCGGATTCTCACCCGTGTGGTGATGGAAGAGGACCAGATCTGCCCGATTGCCTGCTGAGAGAGCGATGCGTTCTCGGCGCAGGATGCGAGCGGGGTTGTCTCCCGCCATGTCGCACGCGGTCCCGAGACTGACTCCCGCGAGTTTGACGCACGTGGCGACGCAATGCTCGGTTGTCTGAGCTGATCCGGCCAGCAGGGTGCGCTGACCTCCCACAACGATCTTGCCATTGGAAAGGACTTCAAACACTTGCCCCTGAGTCTCATAGGGGCCCGGTGGACAGCCAGCGAGCCCCGATGCGTCGCAGGTGATGACGCATTCTCGCGGGCCCTTGGCCCGGATCACCGACCGCACGAAGCTGGCCGGTATGTGGTGCCCATCGGTGATCAGACTTGCGGCGAGGCGGCTCTCACCGAGTTGATCCCACAACAGGTTCGGATGCCGGGGCATCATCGGGTGGGCTCCATTGCCCAGGTGAGTACTGAGTCTCGCTCCCGCGCGAACTGCGGCGGCGATCTGGTCCGTCGTCGCAGCCGAGTGGCCGAGCGCGATGGTGATTCCATTGAGCGTCGCCCGGTGGATGAACTCCTCGGCCCCGACGGCTTCTGACGCCAGCGTGACAAGGCAGACCCGATCACCTGAAGCAGCCTGCCAGGCTTCGAGTTCTTTCCAGTCGCAGCCTCGGACGTGTTCCCGGGGATGGGCA
>QWOR01000187.1 GCA_003669575.1 Planctomycetota bacterium
ATCGGCCAGCCGAAGGTGGCGTACAAGGAAACCCCACAGAAGACCGTCGAGTTCAACTACAAGCACAAGAAGCAGACGGGTGGTTCGGGACAGTACGCTCACGTCGTGGGCAAGATCTTCCCACTGCCCGACGAAAACCCGAAGAACTACGAGTTCTTCAACAAGATTACGCAGGGCAAGATTCCTGGCCAGTTCATTCCGGCCATCGACTTTGGCTTCCAGCGTGCCTTGGTGAAGGGCCCGTTGTGCGAGTGTGAAGTGGTGAAGGTCGGCGCGGAAATCGTCGACGGTAGCTACCACGACGTCGCCTCGTCGGAACGGGCGTTCGAAACCTGTGCATGGCACATCATGCGTGACAATCTCCAACTCGCCGACATGTGCTTGCTCGAGCCGATCATGAAGCTCGAGATCGAAGTGCCGGAAGAGTACCAGGGCCCCGTCACCGGACACTTGTCGAGCAAGCGTGGCGTCATTGGCCAGACGGGCACCAATCTGGGAGTCGCCGTCATTAACGCCGAAGTTCCGCTCGCCAACATGTTCGATTACGCCAACGAACTGCGGTCCATGACCCAGGGCAAGGGGGGCTTCAGCATGGAGTTCCACTCTTACCAGAAGGTGCCGAAGAACATTCAGGCCGAAGTCGTCGAACGTAGCCGTAAGGAAAAGGCCGAAAAGGCCAAGGGCTAAGCGAGCGATCAGCTGTCAGCCCTCAGCTGTCAGCTTTTTGCGAGAGATCAGAAGCCCAGGGGTGGATCGAGAGATACGCCCCTGGGTTTTGTCTTGGAAAGTGAATAGCTGCCAGTCGTCAGTTTTCAGACATCAGTGCAAGCTGGTGCCGTCCTCAGCCCTCAACACGCCTCTTCCATGGTCGACAATCTTCCTCTGCACACGATGACTCATGCCGGCCTCACGATCGAAGGCTGGTCGCGGGCTGCGGTGCAGACCTACTGGCGAATCCCGGAGCTCAAGATCGGATTCGACATGGGAGGGAGTCCCTGGTCGTTCATGGGGACGCAGACATTTCTGATTACCCATGCCCATCTCGATCATCTGGCCGCCCTTCCGGCTTTCGTCGCCCGGCGCAAGATGATGAAGATGGAACCGCCGATCATCTATGTTCCTGATGAGATTGTGGAATTCGTGGAACGCATGCTGAGGTCCTGGCAGCGTCTTGACCGCGGTCGCATGCAGTGCGAACTGATCGGGGTCAAACCGGGCGACGAGTTTGAGCTGTCCCGCGAGCATGTGATCACGGGCTTTGAGACCAAGCATACCGTCCCGTCGCGCGGCTACGTGATCTGGGAGCGCCGTCGCAAGTTGAAGCCGGAGTATGTCGGCCTGAGCGGGGATCAGATACGCGACTTGCGCTACACGGGCATCGATGTGAGCGCAGAGGTCCGGATGCCGCTGGTTTGCTATTGCGGAGACACATCGCCGGAAGGCCTCGATATGGAACCGGCGGTCTACCAGTCGAAGATCCTGATTACGGAAATGACCTTCTTTCGACCGGAGCATCGCCGCGACAAGATCCACAAGTTCGGACACACCCACCTCGACGACCTGATCGAGCGGGCTGACAAGTTCCAGAACGAGCTGATCATTCTGGGGCACTTCAGCACGCGTTACCACGACCGCCAGGTCCAGAGTGCCATCGACAAGCGCCTGCCTGCCCACCTGAAAGAGCGGGTCAAGCTCTGGTGCTAGCCCGACGCATCTGACGTGGGCGACTCACTCGGTATTTGACCATCGTCTTGTGCTTGCTTGTCGACGCAAGCCCGTGTTCAGTTGTTTTCGGTCTTTGCATCTTGTTTGACAGCTATGCCTTGCGGAGAAAAGGGATTCGCTGCGTCACATCAGGTTGCAAGCTTCTGCTGAAGGTTGAAGGCCGACCGCTGAAAGCTCCACCCCCCTGCACGTTTGACGCTCCACAGGCCGGACGATATCCTACCCCGCTTCGGCTTGAACTGATTCTCGACAGGAGTGATGGGGCGTGGCAGAAATCGTCGTTAAGGACATTCTGGAAGCAGGGGTTCACTTTGGTCACAAAGCGAGCCGCTGGAACCCCAAGATGCGACCGTATATTTACGGTCGTCGTAACAAAATCCATATCATCGACCTGAAGGAAACGGTGCGGGGCCTCGTCCGGGCTCAGAAGTACCTCCAGAAGGTCGCTGCACAGGGCAGCCTCGTCCTGTTCGTGGGAACCAAGCGTCAGGCTCAGGAAGCTGTGGCAGAAGCGGCGAACGCCTGCGGCATGCCCTACTGCACCGAGCGTTGGCTGGGTGGTACCCTGACCAACTTCCGGACCGTTCGCGCTCGTTTGCGTCGCCTGGAAGAGCTCGAAGGTCTTGAGAAGACTGGTGATTTGCTCACCAAGTACTCCAAGAAGCAGCAGTCCCGCCTGCTCCGCGAGCTGAAGAAGATTCAGAAGAACCTGGGCGGTATCCGCGAAATGAACCGGCTTCCTGAAGCTGTGTTCATCGTCGATCCGAGCAAGGAAAAGAACGCGGTTGCCGAGTGCCGCTGTCTGGGCGTCAAGATCGTGTCGCTGATCGATACTGACTCGAATCCCGACATGGTCGATCTCGCGATCCCCGGCAATGACGACAGCATCCGCTCGATTCGCCTCATCCTCGGCTACGTGTCTGATGCGATCAACGCCGGAAAGGCTTCGATTCCTCGCAAGCAGGAAGAAGCGGCCAAGTCCGAAGAGTTCAAGGCTGTGCCGAGCATCCGCTAACTTAGCGAATGCGAAGACTTTAAGCCCGTGGTCTGATTGCCACGGGCTTCTTCATTGGCAAGATGCCGCCGCCTGATTCCGTGAACTCAATTGTTCACGCTCGTGTCCTGAGTCCTGGGCCTTCCATTCTCGGTTTGCGACAGGTCGAAGAACTGGAACCTGGTTCAGGTCGCAGGTCATTCCTCCCACATTTGAGTTGATACGAGTACGATCGGGGATCGTTCTATCGCGTCAGCTTCCACGACCTCTCACTGTCCGTTTCAAGCAATCCCGCAGGAGACTCTCTCATGGCTGAAATCACCGCAGCCGCCGTCAATGCTCTTCGTCAGCAGACCAGCCTTCCGCTCATGAAGGTGAAGCAAGCTCTCATCGAAGCCGGTGGTGACTCGGAAAAGGCCATCGAGATCCTGCGGTCTCAGGTGGGCAAGCTCATGGTCAGCCGCGCCGAGAACGCGACCGAAGAAGGCCGGATTTTCGTCAAGCTCAAGCCTGACAACAGCGAAGCCGCTGCCGTGGAAATCCAGTGCGAGTCAGCTCCCGTGGCCAAAGCGGACGCTTTCGTGGCTCTGGGGGATGCGCTGGTCACCCAGCTGTTGAACGGACCGGGAGCCACCACTGTCGATGAGCTGCTGGCCCAGTCGACCGCCGATGGCAAGTCGTTGAAGACGATGTTCGAAGATGTCGTGAACCAGATTCGCGAAAAGTTCGTCATCGCCCGCGTCATTCGGCTCCAGGGTCCTGTGGGTGCTTACGTCCACCACGACGGCAAAACAGCTTGCCTGTTCCAGGCCGAGGGCACCGACCTCAACACGTCAGTCTTGCGTGATGTGGCGATGCACATCGCTGCCATGAAGCCGACTTTCGCCAATACCGACTCGGTCGACCCGGCTCGCGTGGCGGAAGCCCGCGCCAAGCTTGCCGAAGAGGCCAAGGCCAGCGGTAAGCCAGCGAACATCATCGAGAAGATTGTCGATGGCAAGATGGGCGTCTTCTACCGCGATGAGTGCGGCGTGCTCACCGAGCAGCCCTTCGCCAAGGACGACTCGAAGACCGTGCGTCAGGTCCTCGCGGAAGCTGGCCTGAAGTCCAAGGCGTTCTTCCTGTGGATGCTGGGACGCTAAGCCTCCCTCGGGATGCAGCGTGTGAGACAGACAACGGAATGTCGCCTCCGGTCGATGATCGGAGGCGATTCCATTTCTGGTCTCCGCAAGAGTTTGAAGAGTTTTCGGGACGGCCTCGGGATTGACCGGCGCATATGCTCCCTTCGTTTCGTAGACTGTTTCGGCAGTCGAACCCCGATGTTTCCGATCTGTGGTGGGAACGACGTGGGTGATTTCAGCGGGCTTTATTCAGCCCTTTCAGGTGATTCGCACGATGACTCCATCTCTCCAGCATGCCGTATTAGCCGCCAAGGCCTGCGACGAATTTCGTGGAAAAGAAGTCGTCGTCCTCGACCTGACCGCAATTACGGCGATCTTTGACTACTTCATCATCGCCACAGCCACCAGCGGCCGTCAGATGTCGGCCATCGCGGAAGAAGTTCACCGCGTCATGAAAGACATCGGTTCCCGCCGGTATGGCCTCGAAGGCCAGGACTCGGGTTCGTGGCTGCTGCAGGACTACGGTGACATCGTTCTGCACGTCTTCACGGAAGAGTCGCGTCAGACCTATGATCTGGAGCACCTGTGGGGGGATGCTCCACAGGTCGACTGGAAGAAGCTCGTCGCTGAACTGCCCGTGATGGAATCGGCCGAGAACTAAGCCTGCAGCTGCGCGTTGTGATCTTCACAGCCCGTCCAGTATTGACGACGAGTGCTTTGACGCTCGTTAATTTGGTCGGGCAGCGTAAAACGGGCTGATCCGCGCACTTGATGTGCAGCATGTGCAGACTCAAAAAACGGTCTGGCTGATCCGAAAAGTTGTAGAGTCTCCAGAAGTCCGGGGTAGAATTGCGCCTATTAGGAAGCTTTCTTCCACAGTCGACCGTTTGAGTCCCCGAATGGAGTGTGACGATGACGAAGTCTAAGGCCCAAAGTCCCAGCAAGGTCGCTTACCCTGCTCCGAACAAATCCGCTGACTTGACCACAAATGGTCGCGATCTGTCGGTACTCGGCGTTCGGCTCTGTGCTCCCGAACCTTTGACTGCTCAGCAGATCATGGACGCGTGCGAAGAGGAGATCCGTGAGTTGGCCTACTCCAAGTGGGAAGCTGCGGGCTGCCCGTCGGGCGATGGCTTTGACTTCTGGCTCGAAGCGGAACTGGAAGTTATCGCCGCCAGGACAGGCATGCCGACCCGCCATGCCTGAGTGATTGCTCAGGCGATCGCCCTTGGCATCTGAGCGGAATACGTTCGGCGCTGCTCCGTCGACAGGTGTCCGGGCAGAGTCTCTGCTCCCACCGGTCACTCTGCCGGAATCTGCATGAGTGTGTAGTACGCCTCATGGTGCAGGAGCGGGTGTCCAGTTGCGGAACGGATCGCCGCCGCCTGCAAATGGTGGACATGCCCCTTCTGAAGTCCGTTGACCTTCAGCCGCACGGATTTCCCGTCTGCGGCTACGGTCGCACTTTCGACGGTCGGGGTCGTATGGTCGACTTCCGGGCTGCCGTAGCTCGACTGGAAGATATACGTGTATGTGTCGAGAGTATATGACTTTACGTCGCCCGCCAGCAGCGGGTCGACGGTTTCTGTAAACGTCAGCTCAAAGCCGTCCGATTTCGCTCGCATCTCGTGGATTTCAAACGGAACCCGACCGCTCCAGTCCATTCGTTCGAGGGCAAACGGGGCCTTGCCGCGGGAGCCCCAGCCTCGGTTGGTCCCACCGACGAACATTGATCCGCTGGTGGTCATCTCGATGGGGACGTTCCCCGAGCCGAATCCCTCGCGGAAGTTGTAACAGGCCCCTTGATACCGCCCGTTGACCTGCTCCAGCGAAACTCGCATGACGGTGCTGAATGACTGGTCGGCGACGAACATCTGGCCCGCAAAGGGGCCGAACTGGCCGCTGCTGTTGTCGTACGTCACACCGCTCGAGGAGTTCCCCATCTTGGAGTAGGGAAACATGACGACGGGAGGCAGGTATTCCGGGATCTTTTCCGCTTCGACGTGGAATCGGCTGCCCGATTGCGGCTCAGCTGGTTTGGCCCCCATCACCTCTTTGACCCCGGGGGCGTCATACCAGCGGAACCCGCCCGGATGACCGACGAACTTGCCGGGGACCAGCTGTTTCAGCTCACAGGTCCCGTTCCAGGGACCCTGGTTGTCGGTGTAAAAGACATCGCCATTTGGGCCGAAACCAATTCCGCCCGGCGAGCGAATCCCGCTGGTGGTGGGGACCAGCTTGCCATCGGCGTTCACTCGCAGGCACCATCCCCGGAACTTATCCTCGCTGCTGAATGACCCCGTCAGGCACAGCACCAGCCACAGGTCACCGCGGGAGTCGAACTTCGATCCGAACGTGTATTCGTGGTAGTCGCCATTCAGTTCGAACTCGTCATTGACGACCTCGAACAGGTCCGCCTCGCCGTCCCCGTCGCGATCCTTCAGCCGCGACACATCACAGCGCTGGACGACATAGAGCCAGCCATCCCGCTCAGCCAGCCCCAGCACTTCATGCAAACCGTGGGCAAATCGCTTGAACTGACTCGCTTCCACCACTGGGGCGAAGGGGTCCGTCACCATCCAGATTTCGCCCCGGCGCGACGACACTGCCAGTTTGCCGTTGGGCAGGAGGCAAATTGCTCCCACCTC
>QWOR01000241.1 GCA_003669575.1 Planctomycetota bacterium
AACAACGTGCTTCCGGCACGCATTGGTGAGATTGTCCGCGTACTGGTCTTCGCTCGCCGCACGGCACAGCCGATTGCTTCGGTGTTCACGACGGTGGCTCTCGAACGCATTCTGGATACGTTGGCGATCCTATTGCTGCTGGGGGTGGGTTTGGTCAGCCTTCCGAATATGTCGGGTGACATGCGAAAGCCGGCGCTAGTCGTCGGGGGAGTGGTCCTCCTGGGGGTAGTAGGAGCCGTCTGTTTCCTAATCTGGACGTCTACGTTTATCCGGTTGATCGACGGAGCGTTGTCGCTGCTGCGAATTCCCACGTTGCTCCGCGAGAAGATTAGCCGAATCATGGAGACCGCCGCGAATGGGCTGTCGAGCTTGAAGTCCCCTCGCAAGCTGGTCGTCATCATCGGAGTCTCGCTGCTCCAGTGGATCCTGAACGGGACGATGATGTATATCTCGCTCCGCAGCTTTGGGGTCGAGGTGCCCTACATGGCATCGTGGGTGCTGCTGGGAGTTGTTGCGCTCAGCGTCGCGATCCCCGCGGCGCCGGGATTCTTTGGAGTCGTGCAGGCGGGATTCACAAAGACGCTGCAGATTTTTCCCGTGGCACAGCCAGCGGTCCTCGCGGCGTCGATCTATTACCATATGATGCAGTATATCCCGGTGACGCTGATTGGACTCATCTGGCTGAGTCGCTCAGGCTTCCGCATGCATGAGGCCCGGAGTCCTCTGCCAGCTGATACTGCAACTCCCTGACTGATCGAACTACTGACTGAGACAGCGCAATGTCCTCGACACATTCCATAGGTTTCATTGGTGCGGGAAAGATGGCCACAGCCCTGGCCATTGGGTTCCTCAAGAGCCGTCTGACTGAGAGCAATAAGCTCATCGCCAGCGATGTCCACGAGGGAGCCCGAGCCGCCTTCGAGACCTTGACCCAGGCCCGCACGACGGCCAGCAATCTCGAAGTCGCCAAAGCCAGCCGTGTGATCGTTCTAGCTGTGAAGCCACAGCAGATGGAGGGGATGCTGCACGAACTGGGCTCGGTTTTGACGCCCCAGCATCTGGTGATTTCCATCGCAGCGGGGGTCACGATCGCGAAGCTGTTGAAATGGCTTGACCGTGACGACGCCCGGATCGTGCGCGTGATGCCGAACACTCCGGCACTGGTGCAGGAGGGAGCCTCGGCCTTCAGTATGGGGGGCAAGGCGACACGCGAGGACGCCGCGTTGACACAGCAGCTGTTCGCTTCTGTCGGTGTGGCCGTAGAGACTTCGGAGTCGTTGCTCGATGCTGTGACCGGGTTGTCAGGCAGTGGTCCGGCGTATGCCTTCCAGATGATTGAGGCTCTGAGCGACGCCGGTGTGCGAGTCGGACTGCCACGAACTACTGCAACACAGCTGGCCGCGCAAACACTACTGGGAGCGGCCAAGATGGTCCTGGAAACGGGGGAGCATCCTGGTTCGCTGAAGGACGCCGTGACGAGTCCCGGAGGGACTACGATTGCCGGAATTCATGAACTGGAGAAGGGGGGGCTGCGTGCCACCCTCATGAATGCCGTCGTGGCCGCCACAGCCCGATCCGTCGAGTTGGGCCGCTAGTTGTTCGTGTTCTCCGCTCAGGGGAGCGAGGCATTCAAGGGACATTGCAACTCATGGTGGGCCGCAATCGACGCACGAAAAAGGCCTCGGCCAAAGCCCCACTGATGGGCAACCACCAGAAGTGCTGGCTCTGGGGGCGGCACTCGGTCATGGAGTTGTTGCGGACCGACCGCTGGCAGCCGCTGGAACTCGGGATCAGTCACGCTCTTCCCGAGTCGTTCGCCGAAGAAGTGAACCAGTGGGCCGTGCAGCACAACTGTCCGCTCGAGGTCTGGAGCGATCACGACATCGAGACTCGCTGCCACGCGAGTGATCACCAGGGGCTGATCGCCCGCATGCCGGAGTTCCCGTACCTCGCCGTGGATGAAGGCATCGGCGCGATGCCAGCCAATGCCTGGTGTACGTTGCTGGACAGGATTCAGGATCCCTTCAACTTTGGGGCGATCCTGCGCTCGGCGGAGGTACTGGGCGCGAGTGCGGCCTTCATCGGAAATGAACAACAGTGCGGGGTGACCGCTCAAGTGGTTCGCAGTTCTGTCGGCGCAGTTCTGCACCTGCCACTCGCACGGGGTGAGAGCGTCTGCGACATCGCTCGTTCTCTGCAGGCTCAAGGAGTGCAGCTGTGTGCGGCCAGTGAGAAAGCCACACTTGCCCCCAGCGAAATTGACCTGCGCCGACCGACTTGCCTAGTGATTGGAAATGAAGGGCGGGGGATTTCCTCGCCGCTCCTGGCGATGTGCGACCAGATGATCGCCATCCCGCAGGTTGGCCAAGTGGGCTCCCTCAATGCCGCTGTCGCGGCGGGGATTCTCTTCTACGAAGCAGGGCGACAACGCCGAGGCCAATAAGGTTGCATCAGTCTTCCGACTTCTTCGGCACACGACGACGTGATCGACTCTTTTGCGTTTGATCGCTCGGTTCAGCTTTGTCCGATGCTTCTGCTTCGTCATCCTTATTCTTGGACTTCATCGCTGGAGCAGCGTCCGGGTCGCCCCTTAGACGAAATCCCATGAGTGGCCCGCCGCCGGATTCGGCGCTTGAAGGGGCATCTCCCTCTTCGTCATCGTCTTTCGATTTCTTCTTGCTCTTCTTCGGCTGCATCGACTTGCCAGGCGTGGCCGCGTCAGGGTCTGCATCCGGCGTAGTCTTAGCCTTCATCTCATCTGCGTCACCATCCGCTACTTCCTTGGGATCCATTCTCTGGTCAGGATCGACCTTTTTCGACGCATTAGATGCTTTCTTGGCCGCAGCTGCCTCGCGGGCTTTTTGGCGTTCCAGTCTCATCGTCAGGCCCGCCAAGCCTTCGGGAATATCATCATCGTTCTCTGGAATCGCCTCCTCCTCTTCGTCTTCAGCCGATTCCATTGCTGCGTTCTCTTCGCCCTCAGCTGGCTCCTCTTTCATTTCTGGTGAAGAGGCTGGAGCCGCCGGAGCCGCGTTGCCATCGCCGAGTCCCTGCTCTTCGAGCTCTTCCAGTCGCTTCCGTTCCTGCCTGGAGAGTTTGCGAGCGGGTTTCTCTGGGGCCGAGTCAGGATCTGTCTCCTCCCCGGGCTTTGCCATCTCCGCCTTGTTCGCTGCCGGTACGGCATCGGGATCGACTTCGGCAGCGGGCTGTGTCGCAGCTGGGGTTCCTTCCTGCATCGCTGCTTCGATATCGGTATTGTGTTTGTCAGCGAGGGTATTGGCCTTCGATTTCGATTTCTCGCCCGCGCTGATCACCATGCCGGGGTAGGCCAGGACATCGACCGCCTTATCACCGAACTTGGGCTTCTCTACCGCAGCGTCGTTTGCTTCCTGGGGCTTGTCGCCTGCCTCGGCATTCGCCGGAGGCTGATCTGCCGCAACTGCAGACGCCCCATCGCTACTACCGCCAAACATCGTTATTGCGCCATAGACCAAACCACCGAGCAGCCCCAGTCCAAGGACCACTCCGCCGCCAATCATGGCGATCGGGGCGAACCCGCCGCCACTCTTGGATTTCTTTTTCTTGCCCTTGGACGCCTTGGATTCACCTTTGGGCTTGGCTTTTGAGGGGGGGGCATCGAACCCCTCTTCCGCGTCGCCGTCCTCCGATTCCATCGCGCCGAAATCGTTGTCATCGTTCGCGAGGAACTCATCTTCTGGAGGCTGTTCAACCACGAATGGCTTTTTGCATTTGGGGCAAGGTACCTTCTTGCCAACAAACGTATTGTTCTTCAGCTTCAGCGTGGCGGCGCAGTGCGGACACGAAATGGCTAATTGTGTCGACATTCAGTGAACCCAAGTGGACGGTCCGGATACTCTTAAGTATTCACGATACCCACGCACTCTTCGGCTGTAAACCGCATTTGCCCAGTGATTGATTCGTTACCAGGAATTGGTTTTCAGTAGCATCACGAGCATCACGACCGCCAACGACTGGCGAATCTGCAACATAGGAAGCCGCCGAATTTTAGATCAATTCCGGCATCGCGTGGTACGCGTTCTGGTCCACGAGGAAGCGTGGCCGTCCCGCCAGGTCGTTCACCGTCTGCTGATCGACGTTGATTCCCTGGGCCTTGTAGAGGGTGGCGAAGACTTCCTGGAAATGGACCGGACGCTCTGACGGTTGTTCGCCGAGGCGATTCGTGGCCCCGATGACCTGTCCAGTCCGCAGCCCGCCACCCGCCAGCATCGCACAAGAGACCTGCGGCCAGTGGTCGCGACCTGCACTGGAGTTGATCTTGGGAGTACGTCCGAACTCACCCCAGACAATCACGGTCACATCCTTGAGCATGCCGCGCTGATCGAGATCCTCGATCAACGCACTCACCGCCTGGTCGAGCATGGGCATTTCGGTACGGGCCTGGCCAAAGTTGTCGCCATGCCAGTCCCAGCGGCTGAATGACAGACTGACACAGCGCACGCCTGCTTCAATGAGACGGCGAGCTGTCAGGAAGTTGTCGAGCAGACGTGGTCCGCCGTCGTCCTTGAGCTGGTTCACCCCGCGACCATAGCGGTCTCGCACGGCGACCGGTTCCTTTTCAATGTCGAGGGCGTCGGCCAGTCGGCTGCTGGTCAGGATGCCGAAGGCCTGCTTCGTGAAGGAGTCAACGCCGTCCATCATGCCCGACCTGTCGACATCACGGCGGAACCGGTCGAACTCCGTCAGCATTCCCTTGCGGTCGGCAAAACGCTCCAGTGAGATCCCCTGCAGGACCATATCGTCGCGACCCTCCCCGTGCGGACTGAATGGGGCGTGCCCCACTCCGAGGAATCCGGGGCTGCCATTATCGGCCCACGGCATGTGACCCATCTTGGGCGAGAGGCCGACGTAGGCTGGGACCGATGGGTCGCGCGAGCCGTGCAGCTTCGACAGCACTGACCCCATGGCGGGCCAGCCACCGGCGGGCTGGTTGCGGTTGTGCTGCCCCGTGAGGCACTGAAAGGCATAGTGATTGCCAGTGGCCCCTACGATCGTGCGGATGAAGACGGATTTATCGGCGACTTTGGCAATGCGGGGGAAGAGTTCGCCGATCTCGATGCCAGGGACGTTGGTCTGGATGGGAGTGAATTCCCCGCGGATTTCGGCGGGGGCATCCATCTTGATGTCCCACATATCCTGATGCGGAGGTCCCCCGGGCAGGAAGACCATAATGATCCCCTTGCCATTCCCGTTCACGCCCGCAGCTTGTTCAGCTTGAAGAACTTGCGGCAAGGACATGCCACCCAGTGCCAGTCCTCCGATCTGGAGGAACGAGCGCCGGGTCAACCCGTCGCACAGCCCGAATGACTTGCCTTGAATTCGCAGCATGGCCGATTCTCCTCTGTCTCAATGGTCTCTTCGGCCGATTCCTGGCTCACATATAAGAGTATTTCCATGCATGCGGGTCGGTCAAGCTGCATCGACACTCTGAAGGCATTTCCTCCGAGATTCCCGACGCACAGAATCGGGCTTTCGGGGGGCCCATGAGCGTTTCTATCACTAACCACCGATGTCAGCGGAGAGCAAAAGCACCCGATCGTCCGGACAAATCGGGTATTGCGGATCATTCGTAAATTGCCGCTCATTCACACAAACGATCAACCCCTCGGGCATCAATTCGCCCGGTCGACAACGAGCCAAAAAACTGGGGCACTGTGCTGCAATGTCACCGAGGATCAGCTCCAGTGTTTCCCCTGCGCATTCTAATCGAGAGCAGCCAGCGTAACGCTGAGCCAGCCCAAGCAGTTCGACATGGGGCATCGCGTCACCTCAAGTTGTCTGCGGATGCGGACTGACAGGCAGTCGTAGCAGGTTAGAGCGGGACCATTCTTCGCCAATGCAACACGGCCAGGACACATTGTCCTGGCCGTGTGAGATCATACAAGGCTGTCGATTGACGACAGCTGAAGAGTCAGTGACTACTCGTCCCGCAACTCATCACCTGCCTGGGCCAGGATCTGAGAGGCGACGTGTGCCGGGCTATAGCCCGTGGGCAGCTTGACCATCGGCTTCGAGGCGTTGGTACAGAGACGTTGTACGCTCTTGAGCGGAACGCCTACACCCCGCACGCCCACCAGCACAACTGCTGGATCGGCTTCTTCGAGTTCTTCCTCCAGACGGTCGAGGGATTCATCATCCCGCATCGCGATCCAGGTCAGACCTGACAGGCCGAAACCATCGATGAGTGCCTCAGCCACGTCGGCCCGACGCTCACCACCAGCGAACACGACCTTACGTCCCTTGAGCAGCTTGCGAACGTCGAGGACATCTGGCTCAGGCCACGACTCGTCGCTGACGGCCTCTTCCTCTTCTTCCTCGTACTCGTCTTCCTCTGCTTCCGGTTCGACTACAGCTGCGCGGCTGCGGCTGCTGCCAGCGCTGGCCGAGCGGCGGGTCGAGCGAGCCGGAGGAGCGACATCGACCTCATCGTCGCTGTCGTCATCCTGGTCCTCGTCGTCGTCTCCCATCAGCTCATCGCCGAGGTCGTCGTCAGCGAGGTCTTCCTTGTCTTCTTCCTCGTCGATTTCGGGGAAACCTCCCGCGTCGACGCGACGTTCGATTTCCTCCAGAACGCGCTCGAATCCGGGGTGATCCTCTATGATCGGAGCCGATTCCAGAACCGACTCGAACAGGTTGTACAGCTCGCGGCTGGTGGGAGCGACACCGAGTTTGAGCAGGCTTTCGACGCTCTCGGCGACTTCACGCCACTGCTCGTCACCTTCGTCCTCGCTCTCGATATTCTTGATCTCGTCGAGGAGTCCCTGCAACTTGCTGAAGAGCTGAGCACGTTCCTTGCTGCGTTCTTCGCTGTTGAGGCTCTCCGACTCGAGAGCTCCAATGCGGGACTGCAGGTCGGCCCAGCGGCCTGGATCAGCGGGGTCGTCCAGACGCATATGACGCTTGATCAGGATATGCTCCCGGGCAGCCACTCCACGCAACCAGCGGAAGACAGCGTTCTGGTCGAAATCCCAGTAATCGTTGACCTGCGAAACACCCATGCGGACAGCCGACTGAGCCTCAGCCAGCAAATCGAGCGCCTGTTCAAAGACCAGACGATCGCGACCTTCGTCCGAGAGCAAGCGGCGAGCCAGCGAAGTCGCAGCTGCCATATTCTCAAAGCACTCGGCGAGGTCTTCGAGCAGTCGTGTATTCTCTGGTGGACGCCACTGGGACGAGAGCATCCACAAGTAACAATCAGGCAACTCCTTCGCGCGACGAATCAGTTCACGATCGACGGGCGAGATTTCGACCTGATAATCGGCCCGCTTGGCCAGCAGGGCCTGACGGTCGATGGCCCACAAAAGCGACTCTCGCTTGAGCCGGCAACGTGTCTCAATCATCGGGAGGTCGTCGTCCGTGATCGGCATCGCGCCGCCGCGTCCGGGCGTCCGTCCGCCCATGGCAGATCCGCTGTCGAGATCCTCACGAAAATCGCGAGAACGGGACGAAAGAACGGGCTCGGGTTCGCGAACTTCTTCACGCGATGAGGAACCTCGGATCGGTGCTCCCCCCTTGGTGAGCTCCAGCAAGCAAGCTGCGAGAGCCCGCAACTCAGACTTGAGTTCCATATCTTCTTGGGAGTCTCGAACCAGCTTCTCGGTCAATTTTGTGAGCAAACGATTCAGTTCAAACTGCATTCGGATTTACCTTTTGGGCCCTTCTTCAACTGGGAGTTTCAGCGCAAAACTTGGGGAGGCGAAATCTTCCGAAGTACGGAAAAATTGAAGACACAAACAGTTACAACAACAGTCTCTGAGGCTAGATCCTGGTTTTAGTTGAAGTGTCCTGTGGCACCCTCAAAAAGAAGAAGCCACTAATTCTGAGAACGCCGCCCCGTCCATGCGATGTCATTCCCAACTGGGGGTACTATACCCAAGCATATGGTGACATGCACTCGTTTTTTTCGTTAAATTCAAGAAGTCTCATAGAAGCAAAAACGCATTCCCATCTGTGCGATAATGCTCGCCCGTCCAAAATGAATTCACGAATCGACAGGCAATTTCTCGCCCACAAGTCGACACCCTGTTAACGTATCCGTACATGAAGAGGGGTCGGTCCGGATGCTGACCAGTCGATCGTATTTTCCGAATGAGTCGCAATGCTTAGGTTGGATGATTCCAGTCGGATGAGTCCCATGCATTGCGAAACCCTGATCTTGGAAGCTAAGTCATGCAGTCGATTCGTCGTTCCGTTGTCGCTCGAAATCATCAGGTGCGGGGCGGTTTCACGCTGCTCGAACTCTTGATTGTACTGGCCATCATCGGCGTCATCGCGGCGATGGTCGTCCCACGCTTCCTGTCGCAGCAGAAGGGCGCGAATGTCAAGTTGACTCGCACGGCCATTATGAATCTCGAAAAGGCCTGCGAGCTGTACGCGACGGAACATGACGGCGAATGCCCGACGGGGAACCAGGACGCACTGCAGGTTCTGCTCAAGCCGACCGACAAGGAAGGCAAGCCGATGAAGCAGTATGTGGACAAGGTGCCTCGTGACGCCTGGGATCAGCCGTTGTTTTACGAGTCTCCCAACACCAAGGTCACAGATACGGATCGTCCCGCGATCTGGTCGTCTGGCCCGAATCGTCAGAATGAAAATGGCGAAGGCGACGATGTAAACAACTGGAAGGATCTGGGGAAATAAGCTTGGTGTCTCGACATCTCCTCTCGATCAAATTCGAGTAAACACAGCTGTCGCCGAGTGAAATCGAATTGGCACGAATGCATCGCGGCCCAAGAGGTGGCGGTGCATTTTGTCGTTTTTTCAAAGCTGCCAATTCCCTGTCTTGCCTCATTCGCGAACTTTGACAATACTTTCGGCAGGATTTGCCGGACGGCACAACTCCCTAACCACATTGAACATCCCTCGCTTGCTCATGGAAGGCTGGCCAGAGTTCTGATTGTGTGTGGCAGGTGTATGCGTCGGCATTCAGCGAGGAAGGGACTCCCGCATGGCTGATTCTCTGAAATTAATTCACGCGACTCGCCTGCTTCTGGACGAGCCCGTACTCGGCACCGGTCCGTTATCCAGTGAAGAACGACGACTGGTGGAAGACGCGACCATCACCGCATTTCACCGGGTCGTGGAAGCATGTGTCGATCGTCGCGCAGACCTTCTGATACTCAGCGGTGACACGTTTGATGAGACCTCGTTCACGCTGCGGGCCAGGGCTACGCTGACCGATGGACTGGAGACGCTGAACGAAGAGGGCGTGTCGGTCTTCATTACGCCCGGCACGATGGACTCTGCCACGTCCTGGAAACGGCTGGGGAGTCTGCCCGACTGTGTCACTCTCTTTACCAGTGAGCAGGACAGCCCCGTCGACATCAGCGAGCGCAACAAAGTCATTGCTGTCGTCAGTTGCCTGTCGCCTTCATCGCGAGCAGTGACTGCTCCCCGTTCCGGCAAGCCCGGCGTAATTCATATTGGGGTGATCCCCGAGGGAGATGTCCCAGCGGGTCGCCTCGACGAGTGGCTCGACGCCAAAATCACCGGCTGGAACTATCTGGCGATTGGCGGTGGTGACACCAGCCGGTCTCTGAATCTCGTGTCCGGGCTGGCACATGCACCGGGGACGCCCCAGCCACTGCGGCCGTTCCATCATGGCGCGTTTGGCTGTTCGTTCATCGAACTCGACTCCACGGGGATGGTGCACCAGGAGCTGATTCGCACGGCCACCGTTCGCTGGGAGCGGGTGTTCATCGAATGCTCGACCTCCACCAGCTGGGAGGAATTGACCGAGAAGCTGGCCCTGCAGCTCCTCGAGTACGAATCGAATCCCGTTGAGAGCATCTGGAATATCGAATGGGTGCTGAGGGGGCGCGGTGATGTCTTCGACAGCCTCGAAGATCCCCGTCGGCAGCGAGAACTCTGGGATTCCATCGACCGCGAGGCACACTCTGTCGAGGTCCGGCGCCGCCACACATTGACTCGCGAATCGATCGAAGCGGCCCGCGATCAGGAGGCGGCCAACCTGCTTAAGGAATTCTCGGAAACCCTCAACGGCGTGCTGAATCCGCAAGAGGTCTTCTGGAAGAAGCGCGGGCAACTATTCACGGACATGACCACTCCCTGGGGCCGCAAGCTGGCTGGCATGATTGAGAATTCGGATGTTCAGAAGGTGGCTGAAGAAGCACGACATTTGGCGCGGGGGTGGTGGACCTGATTCCACCAGCGGGTCGGAGATCAGCTCGGGGGGCGAGTTGAGATGAATCGCGAAACGGTGACGATCGTTTCGCCGTCACGGAGGACCAAAAGCCATGAAAATCACCGAACTCCAAGTCGAAAGATTCGGCGTCTGGAGCGACCTCACACTGCCGCTGACCCCGGGCAGTACTAGTGTCTTCTATGGTCCGAACGAGGCGGGCAAGTCGACATTGATGCGGTTCATCCGCGCGATGCTGTTCGGCTTTCGACCTCAGGATGAACGCACTGCTGGCCCCAACCCGACCCCCATTCGCTGCGATGGAGCCCTGCGCATAGAGAAGGGCGGGCGGGAGCATCTGGTCCGCCGCATCAGTTCGCCCGGGACTCGTGGGCGCCTGCTCATCGATGGCGTCGAAGATCCGATCAAGACCGAGTCGCTGATGAAGAATCTGCTCGGCGGAATCACCGAGCCGATCTACGAGAACATCTTCGCCATCGGTCTCAACGAACTGCAGGAGTTGGCCACTCTCGACGGAGAGGAAGTCGCCCGCCACATCTATGGCATTTCTCTGGGGATCGATGGAGAACGGATCCTTAAGGCGTACACCGGCTCAGAGTCCGAAGGTAAGCTCCTGCTGGATGAATCTGGACGGGACGGGAAACTCCTCGGTCTGGTGCGTGACCTCGACGCCGTGGACCGTGAACTGGTCGCCCTCGGTGATCCTTCCCGCAAGTACGAAGAGCTGGTCGCCAAACGAGATCAGCTGGACAGCGATATCAGCGGGTGCAAACAGAGACAGGTCCAGTTGCAGCGCGAGATTCGCGGCCGCGCGTTCATGGAGCGTGTCTACGTTCCGTGGAACAAGGAACGCCAGCTCCGCCGCGAGATGGATGGCCTGCCGCAGTTGGTCGACTTTCCGAGCGACGGACTGCAGCGAATCGATGGGTGGGATACTGAGCTGGAGAACATCGACGGTCGTCGCCGACAGGCCCTGGTCGAGGTCGAACGTCTCGAAGCCGAAGTTGCCCGCAATACGCTCGACCCACGACTCGAAGAGCAGGCAACTGCCATTCGCCAGATGCTCGGCGAGCAGGAGTCGGTCCGCTTTATTGAGCGCCGTCTGGTCGATCGTCGTGCCCGTCAGGACATTACCAAGCGGCAACTCGACGCCGCTCTCGCTGGTCTGCAGGGGCGCTGGGCGACCGATCGACTGGAAGAGACCGAGTTCTCGCCAGCGGCACTTTATCAGCTCTCTCAGGCTGCTCGACAGTTGCAAGCTGCCGGAACAGGCCGGGCTCGGATTATCCGTCGCTACAAGCAATATGCGGCCATTGCGAATCGCAAGCTGGCCTCCACCGAAGAACAAGTGCGTCATCTCGGCGGATTGACATTTCCACAGGCCCGTGAGCACGCCCAGCGCCGCCTCGATGAACTGGAACAGCTCATCGCCCTGCGGGCACGCGAGAGCACGCTGACGGAGCTGTTGTCGGGACTTGATGTTCAGATCAACCTGATCAATCGCCCTAAGGATCTTCCTGACTATTTTTACGCCACGTTGTGGTTCTTCGGCATCGCGGGGATGTTGCTGCTGGTCGCGGGGCTGCTGTCGCTGTTGGAACTCGGACCGATCACGCAGACAGCGTCATGGTTCTTCCGCAATGCACCATGGCTGGTGGGAGCCACTTATCTCTCCGTCGCAACTCTCTGTGGCGGTGTGGTCTGGGTGATGAAGGAACACTTCGAGCCGTCGCGATACGGACTCGACACTCTGCAGCGTCGCCGCCGCGATGTGGAACACGAGCTGTCGGAGATCCGGCATGAGATCGTCCGGATTACCCAGCTGGATGTTGCTCGTGGTCCGATGCCAACACTGGCCGATACGATGGCCGATGAGCCCGATCAGCTGACCGAAGAGTCGGTGGCCCGGGCAATTCGCCGCCGAATCGCTGAGTTCGATGCCCTGGAGCGTCAGTCCCAACGTGTCGTGGCCATTCGGAATCGCATGTCCCGACTGCGCCAGGCCCTCAAGAATCGTCAGCGTGACATCGTCTCTTCCCGCCGCTACTGGTGCGAACAGCTGCGTCGTCTGGGCATGCCTGAGACCCTCAAGGTCAAGGAAGCCTTTGAGCTGTTGCAGCTGGTGGCCGACGCCAAACGGCTGTGGATTGAGTGGCGGGACGACAACCGCGAACTGGAGATTGATGATCGCCGCGTACAGGACTTCCGCAGCCGGGTTGAAGGCATGGCCCGCCGGAATGGTTCGCGCGAGGCCAAGCTCGACTGGTACCAGCTGCTCTCGCAGTGGGAGATCCAGCTGCGTCAGATTGAGGATTCACGGGCACTGGTGACCCGTCTGGTACAGGAACTGGATGACAAGCGGAAACGCCTCAGTCAAATCGCCGAATCGATGTCTCCGATCCGGGCTCAGCGATCTGCCATGTTGACCAAGGCTGGAGCGACTGACCGGGCCGACCTGGTCGCGAAGCTCAAGGCCTTCCAGCGATACAACGAGCTGGTCAAACTCCATGCCGCCGCCAAGGACGAACTGGCATTGGCGGCCCGTCAGGAACCCGATCTGGCAGTCGTCGAGGATGACCTCCTCCGCTTCGTGCCTGAAAAGAATGAAGAAGAGACGATCCACCTGCGGGTTGAACTTGTCCAGATTGACGAACAGCTGCAGAAGCTGTTTGAGAAGCTGGGACGCATCAAGCAGGAGATCCTCGACCTCGAGAATGACCGCCGGGCTTCTTCGCTCAAATTCGAGCGAGCCCAGCTGGCAGATGAACTGAACCAGTCGGTCCAGCGCTGGTTGGCCCTGAAGGCCTCGGGCCAGACCGTGGAGAAGATGCGTTCTCGCGTCGAACGCACCTGTCAGCCGGAGATCCTGAAGCACGCGTCGGAGTACCTCGAACGCCTGACGCTGGGTAAGTACCACAACATCTGGACCCCGCTCGGCCAGCGGCATCTGGTCGTCGATGACGAGAAGTCGGAATCGCTCAAAGTGGAACACCTGAGCAAGGGCACACGCGAGCAGGTCTTCCTGTCGATTCGCCTCGCCGTGATGAAGGACTTCGCGGATCGCGGCGTCGAGCTGCCGATGGTCCTCGACGATATCATGGTGAACTTCGACCAGCTGCGAACCGAAGCTGCGGTGCGGACACTGCTGGAGTTCGCGGAGCAGGGCCAGCAGATCCTGATGTTTAGTTGCCACCTGCACCTGGCCCATCTCTTCGAGAACCAGGGCATCGAACCGATCTGGCTTCCCGCCCGGGCTGGTGCCCGCGAAGGGCAGCGGGTGTAGTTAACTAACCAGAGAGCGTCGGGTATCAGCCCGCCGAGGAGACCAACCGTCTCTTGGTGTCCGCTGTTGGGACGACCGCTTTCATGCAATTCAAGAGAGAGCGGGACACACATACCATTACCGGTCGCGGTGTTTGGCATGGCAGGTCGCACACCCTTGAGCGACCTTTTTGCTCGCGGACTTGAGTGCCGCCAGATCGTTCTTCTCAGCGGTCTTGTGTAATCCCTCGGTGTCCTGGATTGCGACCTGGAAGAGGCTCTTCAAGTTATCATCGGTGAGCATCGAAGTTCGAGGGATCTCGCGGAACTCCTCGTGCAGTAGCAGGGCAGTCTGGACCAGCTTTTTCCAGTCATCGACCTTCCCGGCTTTGACCTGACGATCGATTTCGGCCCAGGCGTGATCGATGTGTACCATCGACGTCGTCAGCGGCTCGACCTCGGCGGTTTCGACCAGTGGGCCCGCCTTGATCTGGGGCGGCTCGAACTTCCTCACGGCATCCCATAGCCCGGTGTAGTCGGCTTTTGTGCCTGCAACCTTGAGCAGGTTCACTGCCTGGTCGCCGGTCAGCTGGCCCTGCGCCATGCCACAATAGGCCGCAGCTGCGGGGCCACGATGACGCCCGTGATGGCAGTGCAGATAGACCTTGCCGATCGTGGGACTCGTGGCCTCGACCAGGTCAGCCCGTGATTGCGGTTTGATCTGGTCATAGCCGATCGGAATATGGACGTACCGCAAGCCGTACTTGTGAGCCAGTTCCACCTCCGGTATCGCCCCGTCGACGCTGACGATGACTTTTACTCCACGTCGGGCCAGCTCCTGAAACGCAGCCTCACCTTCCGGTTGACTGCCGGAGAGCAGCTGCGGCGTGACTAGTCGCAGGTTATCAATTCCCTGGATTGGTTCGGGAGCGGTCGAAGTCTCCTGGCCAGAAACGAACGAGATCCAAACGCACAGACATGCGATACATGCAACTCCAGGAACGGATCGCAAGCCGCGGAAATCCATCATCGATCATCTCTCGATTGGAAAGCGAGTACAGTCACGCCAGTTCAGGTACGTCTCGGAGGACCCGACTGTTGGAGGTACACAGTCGATTTCCATCTGGCCCGGTGGAAACACTGGTGTATCGCGAGTGTATCAGGCAACTTGCGAGGATCACAAATACCGAACGCAATCGTCAGGGAGCTCGCCGCAAGATTTGGATTCTGTACCAGCGAAGTGTCATCGTGCCGATGGAGATCTACAGATTTCCGATTTCGGCTGACTTTGTATTCAGACTGTGGGGTGATTTACCCGCGTCGCGAGTGGCACTGGCCTCGGCGGTCTGGAGGCCAGCCATGATCAGCATGACAACCATCCCGATTCCAGCAGCTGCCAGCAGAAGAAACAAGATGCTGTCGATCCCCCCACCGTGTGACAGGGCCCGACGAGCGCGATCAGTTGTCATGGTGTTGAGTGCCAAGGGGAGTGCCTCCGATTTATCCAGGAACAATTGCTGGACTTCCCGCAACTGGGCAACTATGCAGTTCTCGTGCCCTCAGTCAGTTGAATGAATCGTTATGACGTATCTCTTTCTAAACGCAGGTTTTTATCTCGTCAGCAAATACTGCTTGATAAAAAGGTGGTTAAGAGTCTTTGACATCTCGTCAATGACTGGTGGCGAGCCTGGATTCGAGGCGGGTCCTCCGAGAATCGGTTTGCATCGCCATGTCGGTTGCCGCTGGGAGTGCGGAAACGCCAGACAGTTTCCGCTACGATAATCTGACTGATTCGGCTCCTTCAGAGCCAGCCCTGTGGAAGAGCATTTCATGAAGAAGATCCTGGTTCAACTCGACACCGATCCTCACCCCAGCGTCTTTGACCGAGTCGTGGCCATCGACGCGGGAGTCGACGAACTCTTCTCGTATGGGGGAGTGACCGTCGAGAATGTGACCGGACTCGTCCACGGTGCGATGTTTACCCGCAGCCCGAACGATCTCAGGAACACCGCGATCTTCGTCGGTGGCAGTGATGTCAAAGCCGGGGAGGCTCTCCTCGCCAAAGTCCAGTCACTCTTCTTTGGCCCCATTCGAGTTTCGGTGCTGCTCGATTCGAACGGTTCCAACACAACAGCTGCAGCTGCGGTTCGTGCCGCAGCTCGGCACATGGAACTGGACGGGACGCGGGCGGTCGTATTGGGCGGCACGGGGCCGGTCGGGCATCGGGCTGCACAGATTCTGGCCAGCCGGGGCGTCGAGGTGATCGTGACCTCGCGAACGATCGAACGCGCTCGTGAGACCTGTGATCTCATTCGAGAGCAGGTTCCGGATGCTCAACTGGTCCCCGCGGTCCCCCAGCAGGGCGGCGACTTCACCGGCCTGCTCACGGGGTGCCACCTCCTCATCGCAGCGGGGGCAGCGCAGGTCCAGTTCCTGAAAGAGGACCAGTGGATTGATAACCCCACTCTCAAAGTTGCCATCGACCTGAATGCCGTCCCCCCGACCGGGGTCGAGGGGATCGGCGTGACCGACAAGGCGAAGGAGAGGGGCAAGGTCCTTTGTTACGGAGCCATTGGCGTCGGCGGAGCCAAAATGAAGGTGCATCGCGCAGCTGTCGAGGCTCTTTTCGAGCAGCACGACCGTGTCCTGAACACCGCCGAGGTCTTCGCCATCGCCGAAAAGATCGGCTGATTAGCGAGGCTCGTATCTCCGATGTTGAACGGCTCGCAAATGTGCAGGGTTTCATGCCGTACAAATGATCGGAACGTTATTCTCAGCAGCGACTTTCGGCGATTTACCCCAAGCCTTTAGATTCAGTCAAGATCCCCCTACAGTAACTCCCTCGGCGTGCGTCCAGCATAACCGGAATTACCCGTTCATTTTGGCATTCGAACTCGATCTGTGGGAATCCCCAACGGGACACCCACCTTGACATAGCAGCCTGGGTTGATATGTTCGATGATTGAACGGAATCGGCAAAATCTGCCTGCAAGGGTGAGATTGCCGATCATTCAGCTTAAGTCAGCTGAGATCTCAGTGAACCAAGCTGGGAACTCGGGGAGTGAACGATGCGAATGATGCACAGAACCCTGGTGATTCTGCCCCTGTTTTTGCTGGGGGCGTTACCCGCACTGGCTCTGTCTGCTGATGTAGCACAAGTCGAGTCCCTGAAGTTCGAGACTCTGGATGGTCGGTTTACTCTCCGCGGTCCGGATGCCCGGATGCAGCTGCTGGTCACCGGGACTCTCCCCAACACTCGTCTGACAGATGCGACACGGGCAGTGACGTATACGTCCGAGCCACAAGGGATTGTGTTAATTGACCCGATGGGGATCGTCAAGCCGACGGGCGAAGGTTCGGTCACCGTGACCGCGACTGCACCCAACGGTAAGACAGCTCAGGTCGCGCTCGACGTGAAGGACTACGCGCATCCGCCCGACATCAGCTTCCCGAATCAGATTGTCCCGATCTTTACGAAGCTCGGCTGTAACGGGGGAGGCTGTCATGGCAAAGCGACTGGACAGAATGGTTTCAAGCTGTCGCTGCTGGGCTTCTATCCGGAAGACGACCTGGAGTTCCTGAAGATGGAGGCTCGTGGTCGTCGCGTGAATACCTCGTCACCCGAGCGTAGCCTGCTGCTGACCAAGCCAGTCGGCCAGTCTCCGCACGGTGGTGGTAAACGGATGGAGATCGACAGCGACGAATACCGCTTGCTTGCACGTTGGGTGGGTCAGGGGATGCCTTGGGGTGATGTGAAGGCCCCTGCCGTTGCCAAGATCACCTGTCTGCCCGACACGCGGCTGATGGAGCCGAAGCAGGACCAGCAGATCGCCTGTTTCGCGACCTACACCGATGGGACCGTTGAAGATGTGACCCGAATGGCTCTCTATGAGCCCAACGATCCCGACCTCGCGGAAAGCGATAAGGCGGGGCTCGTACATACCCTCGACCAGACCGGCGAAGTGGCCATTATGGCCCGCTATCAAGGGCAGGTTTCGACGTTCCGAGCGACTGTCCCCCTCGGAGTCGAAGTCACCAAGACTCCGCCCGTGCGGAACTTCATCGACGAAGCTGTCTTCAACAAGTTGAAGCTGCTCGGTTTGCCGCCGTCTGAGTTGTGTGACGACAGCACGTTCCTGCGTCGCGTGTCGATTGACATTGCCGGTCGTATGCCGACCGAAGAGGAAGTCCGGCTGTTCCGTGAGGACAACGACCCCGCGAAACGTGACAAGCTCGTCGACAACCTGCTCGACAGCCCCGGATATGCCGATTACTTCGCCAACAAGTGGAATATGGTCCTCCGCAACAAGCGGAAGCAGGGAGGCGACGAAGACGGCACGTTCGCCTTCCGGCAGTGGCTCTGGGACAGCCTGTACGACAACAAACCTTACAGCGAGATGGTCGGCGAACTGTTGACCGCCAGCGGTGACTCGTCGTTCAATCCTCCGGTGATCTGGTATCGAGAAGTGACCCAGGTCAACGAAGAGGTCGAAGACGTAGCCCAGTTGTTCATGGGGGTCCGCATCCAATGTGCCCGCTGCCACCACCACCCCTTTGAGAAGTGGAGCCAGAACGACTACTACGGTCTGTCGGCCTTCTTCAGCCGAGTGGGACGTAAGGAACGTATGGCTGGGATGAATACCCAGGCTCGTGATAAGCGTATCTTCCACAACGAGGGTGTCGCGACCGCACAAAATCCTCGCAATGGTTTGAATCTCAAACCGACCGGTCTCGGCTCGCCAGCTCTCGAAATCCCGGCTGATGTCGATCCGCGTCATCAGCTGGCTGGATGGTTGACCGCGAAAGAGAACCCCTTCTTCGCCAAGGCACTGGTCAATCGTTACTGGAAGCACTTCTTCGACCGGGGTATCGTCGAGCCGGAGGACGACATGCGGGAAACCAACCCGCCATCGAACCCCGAACTGCTCGACGCACTGGCCAAGAACTTCGCCGAGTCGGGCTACGACCTCAAGGGGCTCGTTCGAGCGATCTGTCAGTCTTCGACATACCAATTGAGTGCTCTCCCCAACGAGTACAACCAGAAGGATAAGAAGAACTTCGCCCGGTACTACCCCAAGCGGTTGACCGCCGAAGTCCTCTACGACGGATTTCATCAGGTGACCAACACCACCGAGCAGTTCAGCGGTATGCCCGCCGGGACGCTGGCGGTCCAGTTGCCCGATGCGAGCATCGCACCGTACTTCCTGAAGGTGTTCGGTCAGCCGCAGGGAGACAGTGCCTGCGAGTGCGAACGCTCTCAGGAGGCCAATCTGGCCCAGAGTCTGCACCTGCTCAACAGCTCCGAAGTGCAGAACAAGGTCGGCGCCGGTAGCGGTCGCGCCGCTCTGATGGCCAACGACAAGGACCACAGCATCGAGGACAAGATCCGCGAGTTGTACCGCTGGGTCTATGCCCGCGAGCCTCAGTCGGATGAACTGCAAATCGCCTTGGCTCACATTGAGAAGCACAAGGACAAGCCCCAGATCGCTTACGAGGACATCGTCTGGGCACTCGTGAACACGAAAGAATTCTTGTTCAATCACTGATGCCACGGATCGGTTCGCCGTCGTCGATTCGACGAAACACCTGCCTGGCCCCCAGCGACCTGCTCGGGGCCGAAATTGCCCTGTCTGCTGGACCTGCCGCCATGTCATTTCTTACCCGGTTTGCGGTGATTGGTCTATTTGTCGCCATGGCTTCGGCGGCGCACGCTCAACTGCCTCAGCCGCGTCTGTATTCGGTTCAGCCTCCGGGTGTGCAGCAGGGGCAGACGATTGAGGTCTCCCTCGCTGGCGATGACCTCGAAGAAATCAAGGGGTTGCTGTTCGACCACCCCGGTCTGACAGCTGTGCCCAAGATGGCTGATGTCAATGGCCAGCCGCAGCCGGTGGATCGCTTCTTCATCGTGACCGCAACGGCGGATGTGCCAGTCGGCCCCCATGAAGTCCGCTGCCAGGGGCTGTGGGGTGTCAGCAATGCCCGCAAGTTCTATGTGGGGAGTCGATCACAGGTCGTTGAAGTCGAACCCAACAACATTCTCGACAAGGCGATGCCGCTGACCATCGGCACGGCCATCCTTGGGCGGATGGACAATGCGACCGATGTCGATCTCTACAAGTTCACCGCCAAGGCGGGGCAACGTCTCGTCATCGAATGCGATGCCGACGTGCTCGATTCGCGGCTGCGTTCCAACATTGAAATTCACGACGCGCGGGCCAAACGCCGTCTCGCCGTGGTGCGAGGCGACGGGACTGTTGACCCGGTGCTGGTATTCGATGCTCCGGCAGATGGGGAGTATCTGCTGAAGCTCAACGACGGGGCCTTCCGCGGCGGTCAGGAATACTTCTATCGACTGGATGTCCATCAGTCGCCGCATATCGAGTTTGTCTTCCCGCCGTCAGGTCTGGCCGGACAAACTTCGAAGTTCTCGCTGTACGGATACAACCTGCCTGGTTCTCAGCCCGTGACGCTGCCCGGGTTCAAGTCGCCCGTTGAGAAGCTTGATGTCGACATCGCCGTTCCCGGGGATACGACCACGCTGAAACTCGAAGACCGGACGACCTCGCTCATGTCGGGGATCGATGCCTTCAGCTACCGGCTGAATGGACAGAGCAACGCCATCTCGATCGGGATTGCTCAAACTCCGGTTGTCGCCGAGATCGAACCCAACAACGAACCCGCGAAAGCCCAACCGGTTTCCGTTCCCTCGGAAGTCGTTGGACAGTTCGCCGAGGCTCAGGATGTGGACACGTTCACCATTGATGCCAAGGCTGGTGATGTTCTGTATGTCGAAGTGCTCGGACAGCGATTGGGCCAGACGGTTGACCCGTATCTGACCATCGATCGCGTGAATGTTGATGCAAAGGGGGTGGAGACCCTGCAACGGATCGCTGCACCTGATGATGAGCCGACGAATCCACTGCCGTATCAGTTCGATGTGCGATCCGATGACCCGGTCCAGCGATTAGAGGTGCCAGCTGACGGGAAGTACCGCCTGACGTTGCGTGATCGGTTCGGCGAGTCACGAGGCTCGGCACGGAATGTTTACCGCCTGAGTATCCACGCCGAGGCGCCTGACTTCCGGCTGGTGGCGCTGCCCGCTTCGCCCACTCCGGGAGCTGCGTGGTCGATGGCGATGCGCAAAGGGGACACGTTTGCGATGCAGGTCATCGCTTTCCGCCGCGATGGCTTTAATGGGCCGATCGATGTGCGAGCACTCGACCTTCCCGCAGGCGTGACCTGTGCCGGGACGACGATCCCCGATGGCGTCTCGCTGGGGCTGCTGCAATTCCGCACCACTGCGGATGCCCCGGAAGGCTGGCATCCTTTCCGCGTGGAAGGTCAGGCTAAGGTCGACAGCCCCGCACTCAACAGGGCCGCCGCAGCTGCGAAGACGCTGATCCCGGAAGCCGAGAAAGCGCTGCCGCCACTTCAGACAGCTGTCGAGGCAGCCGCGAAGAAACTTGCTCCCGTGCAGGAGGCGCTCGCGAAATCGGAAGAGGCCCTTACGGGGAAGGTCGATGACCCGGTTCTGATTAAGTTGCGTGACGCCGCCAAAGCCGCTGTGGACGCAGCCACCGCTGTTGAGGTGTCGGCCAAGGAAGCACTCGCTGCGGCCCAGAAGAAAGTTGCCGACCTGAAGGCTGCTGCGGACCAGGCGGCTCAGGCCAGTGCCGCTGCGAATCGAGATGTGGTTCATCCCGCCCGGGCCGGAGAGATCGCCTGGAGTGGAGCAGACAAGGTCTCCTCGGTCGCCCGTGTTCGCCACCAGTTCGGCATTTCGATCCTGGCGGAAGCCGCACCGTTCCAGTTGAACTCGGAACCGATTCGAATGGAAGTCGTTCAGGGTCGTCAGATCCTCGTCCCCGTGAAGCTCGAGAAGCGGGACGGTTTCAATGACAAGGTGGCTTTAACCGCCGCTGGAATGAAGCCGAACTCCAACATTGATGCACCGAACATCGCGATCGAGAAGGACCAGGCCGAAGCTGTCTGGCGATTGCTGGTTAAAGACAACGCTTTGCCGGGTGTGCATACGATGTGGCTGACTTCGGCAGCTCCGGTTTCTTACCGTCGTAACCCAGCCAAAGCGGATCGCGTCAAAGCCGAGTTCGACGCGATTGCAGCACAAGCGAAGGTCGCCGTCGATGCTGTGGCCGCTGCCACCGCCGTGAAAACCGTTGCCGTGCAGAAGGCGACAGCGTCTGCGGAAGAGTTCGCCAAGACGCAGCTGGTTTTGCAAGCGGTCAAGAAGTCGTCTGTCGATGCCAAGACTGCGGCTGATGCCGCCGTGGCTGCTCAGGCCGAAGCAGACAAGCAGTCAGTCGCCGCCGCCGCTGCCGTAACGGCGGCTCAAGCCGCGTTCGATGCGGCCAAGTCGGCCTCCGATGCGAACGCCGCAAACGAAGACTTGAAGAAGACGATGTCATCCGCGGAAGAGATGCTTAACAAATCCAAGGAGGCAGCTCAGGTCGCCGACATTGCCAAGGCCGCAGCTGCGAAGATGGCCGCGGACTCCGCAGTGCTGTCGTCCACGACCAATGACGCACTGAAGCTCACCGATGAACTCGTCGCGAAGCTGGCTGCCGCAGACAAGGTCCTGCAAGATGCCAAGGCTGCTGCCGAAGCAGACGAGAAGGCCAGGATCGATGCTTCCGCCGCTCTGGAAGCCAAGCGAGTTGCCGCCGAGAAAGCCTCCGCGGAGCAGGCGAAAGCCTCCGGCCCCAACAACATCAACTTCACTCCCCCCGCCGTGCCGGTGATCCTGGTGGTTAAGCCGGCTCCGGTGAAACTGGCCCCGAATGTGCCCAACAGCGGCAACATCAAGAAGGGGGACAAGATTGAAGTGAAGGTCGCCGTGACCCGGCAGAATGGATTCGCTGGCCCTGTGACGCTGTCTCTTCCCCAGGTTCCCGGTCTCGCCGGGTTGGCCGCAGCAGAAGTCACCGTCCCCGCCGACCAGGCGGAGGGTGTGCTGATCATTACAGCCGCAGGTGATGCGAAGGATGGAGCCCTCGCGAACCTTGTGATTCAAGGCAAAGCAGACTTCGGCGGCGAGACGCTTGTCGATGCTCCGATCGCTTTGACCGTCACTCCGTAGTCCATGCCGAGGCGGACATCTCCGAGGTGGTTCACACCGCCTCTCACCCCGCGACTCCCTCCACCAATTCCCACCGCAGACCGGTCAGACATCATGCGAATCAAGACACTCTTTTCTGCTGTCCTGGCGGCGACGGTTGCATCATCTGCAGTGGCGGCTGATTCGGTCATCGCTCCGATGGACCCGGCTCTCGGACGACCCGTCGAATTTTACGTCGATGTCTTCCCGATCCTTGAGTCGAAGTGCATGGCGTGTCACAACGTCTCGACCAAGGAAAGCGATCTGGTTCTGGAGAATGTCGCTGGCATTTTGAAGGGAGGGGCCAGTGGTCCCGCCGTGGTTGCCGGAAAGCCCGACGAAAGCTTGATCTACACACTGGCATCACGCTCGAACGAGCCCGTCATGCCGCCCGTTCCGAACAAGGCCGAAGCCAAGCCGCTCACCCCGCGTGAACTCGGAATCTTCCGCAAGTGGATCGAGGAGGGTGCGAACGCTGGAACGGCTGCACCTCCCGGAAGTGACATCGCCTGGCGGGCGATTCCCGATTCGATCACCTCGGTCTACGCTCTCTCGGTGACGAAGGACCAACGATTTCTCGCAGCCGGTCGGGCGAACAAGATCTTTATCTACGACCTGCCACTGCAGAGGGAAGCCGCTCGGCTGACCGACCCCAAGCTGCTGTCGATCGTTCAGGATGGCCAGCCTCTGTATGGACCGGGGACGGCACATCGTGACTTCGTGCACTCGATGGCCTTCAGCCCCGATGGCAATCTGCTGGCCACGGGGAGCTTCCGCGAGATCAAGCTGTGGGAGCGTGTCCCGACGGCTCCCGTCTCCAAGTTTGAGCCCGGGGCACCGATCGTGGCCTCTGCCATCTCAGCGGACGACACCCTTGCAGCGCTCATCCTGAACAACAACACGGTCCGGCTCTTCAACCTGCAGAGCGGCCAGGCTGGAGCTACGCTCAACGGCCACACCGCAGCTGTGAAGGCTGCGGCGTTTACGCCCGATGGGAAGGTCGTCGCGACGAGCTCAGACGATGGTACAGTCCGTACCTGGAACACTGAGACCGGAGTCCAGGTGGCTCAGATGACGATTGCTTCGCCCGCGACCTCGCTATTGGTCAGCAAAGACGGCACCCAGTTGATCGCCGGACATGCCGACAATGTGATCCGCATCTGGACACTCCCGGCAGCTGACACGCCCACACCGACTCCCGTTAAGGAGTTGCCCGGCCACGGTGGACCGGTGACATCACTTGCGATGTTCACAGCCACGAACGAGATCGCCTCTGGCAGTGCTGACGGGACTGTGCGAGTTTGGAAACTCGACGACGGATCGCAGGCATTCAATCAGAATCTCGGTTCGCCTGTGACTGGCGTTTCAGTCTCGGCTGATGGCGAGTTCATTGCAGGATCCTGCGAAGCCAACATCGCTCGCGTATGGAAGCGGGATGGAACTCAGAAGTGTGAAGTGAAGGGCGATCCGCTCGTCGATCGTCAGGTTAAGTTTCTGGATGACGAACTCGTCGTTGCCAAGAACAAGGTGGCTCTGAACGACGCCGCTGTGAAAGAAGGTGAGAAGGACATCACCGGTCGTGAAGACTCACTGAAGAAGGCTAACGAGGCCAAACCTAAGGCTGATATGGCGGTCGTCGAAGCGGAAAAGAAGGTGGCTGAAGCTGACGCTAAGTCGAAGGCCGCAGCGGAAGCTCTGGCCGCCAAGACCGATGACGCGGCGCTCAAGAAAGCTGCAGACGATGCCGCAGCTGCTCTGAAAAAGGAGCAGGAGGCACTGCAACAGGCGAAGGACGGCGTCGCCTCCGCCGACCGGGCGATTACGCTCTCGACTCAATCACTGGAGAACTCCAAGAAGCGTCTGGAAGAACTCAAGGCCAGCCTCGCTGCCCGTCAACAGGAAGCCACGAAAGCGGAAGAGGTGGTCAATGCCGCCAAGGCTCAGGCCGCGACGACTTCCAAGCCCCAGCGTTCTGTTGCCCTCTCGGCAGACGGCCAGGTGCTCGTGACCGCGGGTGACGATCAAGCGATCCGTCTGTGGGCTGCACAGACAGGGGCTCCGCTTCAGACGATCGCTGGTCACACCGCACCAGTTGCTGTACTCCGGTTCCTTAGCAGTGGGGCACTGCTGTCGGCCAGCGCTGATCAGACTGCTGACCTGTGGGATCTGAAGCCACAGTGGAAGCTGGCTGCGGTCCTCGGTTCCAAGCCCGAGAACTCCCTCGACCTTAGTGCATCACCACATGTCGATCGTGTCCTCTGTCTGGCCTTCAGCCCGGATGGAACTCGGCTGGCCAGTGGTGGTGGCGACCCATCGCGCTCGGG
>QWOR01000060.1 GCA_003669575.1 Planctomycetota bacterium
CAGTCGACGGAGTTCGCCGCTCGATCAAACTTTCAGTAAACCGGAGTTCATCGCATGGGACCAATAGGCATCCTCGGAGCGTCAGGCACCATCGGGGCAGCGGTCGCTCGTCGACTGACGGGTGAGGGGCGCAAGGTATTGCTGCTCGGTCGAAATCCCGAGAAGCTCGAACTGCTGGCGAGTGAACTGAATCAGCCCTGGATGGTGTTTGAACCGCGGGAGTCCGCGTCGCTTGCGGACGCTTTGACTCATCTGGCCGCCGATCATGGGCCCGTTCAAGGCCTGGTGAACTGCATCGGCTCCGTCTTGTTGAAGCCAGCTCATATCACGAGTGACGAGGAGTTTCGCGAGATTATCGAAACAAACCTCTTTACCGCATTCGCCACAGTGCGGGCTGCTGGAAAGTTGATGCGGGAGTCTGGGGGCTCAGTCGTCCTCTTTGCCTCGGCAGCCGCCGAAATCGGGATTCAGAACCACGAGGCCATCGCCGCAGCCAAGGCCGGCGTGATCGGACTGGCTCGTTCGGCGGCCTCGACCTATGCCCCGCTGAATATTCGAGTGAATGTCGTGAGCCCTGGGCTGATTCGGACGGAGATGACCCGTCGCATCTGGGACAATCCTCCAGCTGCTGCCGCGTCGAAAGAAATGCACGCTCTCGGCCGTTTCGGAGAGGCAGATCAGGTGGCCTCGCTCGTTCAATGGCTCCTGAATCCCGAAAATGATTTCATCACAGGCCAGGTCATTGGCTTGGATGGTGGCCTGGGCCATCTCTTGCCAGCTCGCCGACCCGCCAGACCCGCGACATAATGCAGCGCATGGTTGCTACGAAATCAACATGTGCAAGGTGATTTGCCTGAAGGATTTAGATGATCGCAGACCAGCTGTTTCAGAATTCTTTTACGACCACGGCTTTTCTCGGTGAAACGCCGGTCTAGAAAACGGATGTGAACGATATGGATGATTTTCCTTTCGGGGAATCGACAGGCTAAATGTTTCCAAGCTGAGGGACGTAAAATGCTGAATTTGAGATTGATGGCTGCGGCGGTAGCCGCAGCGATGACCGTCGTGGCTCCACTGAGTGTGAGAGCCGCTGAAAAGGACATTGTGACTACGGCAGTCGAAGCTGGCTCCTTTAAGACGCTGGCCGCCGCTCTGACAGCTGGTGGACTGGTCGAGACGCTTCAGGGCCCCGGGCCGTTTACAGTCTTCGCTCCGACCGATGAAGCCTTCGCGAAACTTCCAGCTGGTACATTGGACACCCTGCTCAAGCCGGAGAACAAGGCACTTCTGGTCGGCATCCTGACTTACCACGTTGTACCGGGAAATGTTTTAGCAGCGGATGTGGTGAAGTTGAAAGCTGCAGGGACCGTCAACGGACAGCGGGTCGATATTGCCGTAAAGGACGGTTCTGTGAAGGTCGACGACGCCAACGTGGTGAAGACTGACATCCTGTGTTCCAATGGCGTCATCCACGTCATTGATGCGGTGATCCTGCCATCCACGAAGAACATTCCTGCTACGGCTGATGCCGCAGGTTCCTTCAAGACGCTCCTGGCTGCTGCCGCAGCTGCGGGTCTCGTGGATGCCCTGTCAGGGGATGGCCCACTTACGGTGTTCGCACCGACTGACGAGGCATTTGCCAAGCTTCCGAAGGGGACAGTAGAAAGCCTGCTCAAGCCCGAGAATAAAGCAAAACTTGCCGAGATCTTGAAGCTGCACGTCGTTTCCGGACGGGTTTTCTCGACAGATCTGTTGCAGGCGAAAGAGGCCAAGAGTCTGCAGGGAGGCGTTCTGCACGCCACTGTGGTGGATGGAGTTGCGAAGGTGAATGGAGCTGGGCTGGTGGCAACCGATATTGATGCCTCGAACGGCGTAATTCATGTCATCGATACTGTGCTTCTTCCAGCTCCAGCGAAAGTTGTCTCTTCGGAACCTCAGCATCACCCGCTGGTTTCACCTGCACCTCACCATGTCGAGCATCGTGCCGTCAGCCCCACCTGCCGTAGCCAGCAGAGGGTTGTTCATCAGGGGTCACGTATGCGTCGACATCGCTGGTAATCCTCGCTCTCCGACGGAGAGTCTCGTTGAGCCTGGTAACGCTCCGTTGGCGTTACCAGGCTTTCTGCTTGTACACAAACAAAAAAGGACGGACCCATCTGGCCCGTCCTTCGTGGCGATATTCGCAGAGCGATTACACATTCTTCCAGCTGCGGGAGGCGGCACTGTCCAGCACGGCGTCGCACACCTTCTGGGTTTCCAGAGCGTCGCGGAACGTCGGATGGCACGGGGTTCCCTTGCCGAGCGACGCAAGGAAGTCAGCGACCTGGTGAACAAAGCTGTGTTCGTACCCGATCTGCAATCCTGGCACCCACCACTTGTTCATGTAAGGCTGATCGCCGTCGGAAACGTGGATCGATTTCCAGCCGCGCAACTTACCTTCGTCGCTGTAATCGAAATACTGCAGGCGGTGCAGGTCGTGCAGATCCCACTTGAGTGAGGCCTTCTCGCCATTCACTTCGAGGGTGTACAAAGCTTTATGACCGCGTGCATATCGGGTCGATTCGAACAAACCGAGCGAACCGTTACCGAAGTGGCACATGAACGAGCAGGCGTCGTCGATCGTGACCTTCTGCTTCTTGCCTGTTGCGGTGTGAGTACGTTCCTTGATGAACGTTTCGGTCATGGCCGACACGTCGGTGATCGAGCCGTTCAGCCAGATCGCGGTGTCGATACAGTGAGCCAGCAGGTCGCCCGTCACGCCCGATCCGGCAGCTGCGGCGTCGAGTCGCCACAGAGCATTGCCCCCCTGCGGCAGGTCGGCGTTAATGGTCCAGTCCTGCAGGAAGTTCGCCCGGTAGTGGAAGACCTTGCCCAGGCGACCTTCGTCAATCAGCTGCTTGGCCATCGTCACGGCGGGGACGCGGCGGTAGTTGTACCACACCGTGTTTGCCACTCCGGCCTTCTCGACCGCCTGGCACATTTCTTCGCCCTCGGCGGTGTTCATCGCCAGCGGCTTCTCGCACAGGATCATTTTGCCCGCAGCTGCAGCGGCCAGACAGATTTCCTTGTGCAGGTTGTTCGGCACGCAGACATCGACCGCGTCGATATCCTTGCGTTCGAGGAGCTTCCGCCAGTCGGTTTCGATCGACTCGTAGCCCCAGTTGTCTGCGAAGGCCTGGACCTTCTCCTTGTCACGTGCACACGCAGCCTTGAGAACGGGGCGGTAGGGTAGGTCAAAGAAGTCATTGACCCGCTTGTAGCCGTTGGTGTGGGCTCGACCCATGAAGCCGTACCCGATCATGCCGATATTCAGCGGCTTTGGCATCCCCGTCTCTCCTCTGTTGTGTCGTCCGTGGTGCAATGATGTGGCCGGTCCGCCTCCGCAGGCAAACACCCGCGCGGACCATTTTCCTTGGAAAACAAGATAGCTCCCCCCTGAGAGATTCGCCAGCAGTGGCCCGTGAATTGCCGGAACAGCCCCACTCTCCGCAGCGTCTAGTTTCTCTTCATCTTGCCAGCTGAATGCTGACGGCTGACCGCTGTTTCCCATTGAGATCCGACGCCTTCGGTCGTTCGGCAATCGATCTTGAGTCAAAATTCCAATTTCGATATCACACGCACTCTCACCCCACGGAGCGGCATCTCGCTCTGGTGTCCGGCCATCCTGGCTGGGCACGCAAATTCCACCAAGAACATTTCGGAGGCGACCATGCAGCGCTTGGCTGTTGCATTGGCATGCTTGTTTTCACTGACGGCTTCGCTGAGTGCGGAGTCCCGGAAATTTCCATACGAAGCGGTCGTTCGCGCGGACAATGTGACCGTGCGCTGTGCCCAGGGGAAGAACGGCTACGCCACTTCCCGCGTGAAAAAGGGCGACATACTGACCGTTCACCGCCACGATCCTGGCGGGTGGTTCATGATCAGCCCCCCCGAGGGGAGCTTCAGCTGGATCGCCGCAGAACATGTCAAATCGGAGAACGCGGGCGTCGGCACCGTGTCGCTTCCCGAGGGTGATACCGAAGGAGCCCCTGTCTGGGTAGGGAGCGAGCTCGGTAATGACCACTCGGTGCGGCAGCGCGTCCTCCATACTGGAGACACCGTACAGATTATCGGTGAGGACATTTTCCAGACGAATACCGGATCGACCCGGGTCTACAAGATCGCACCGCCCTTGCGGGAGTTTCGCTGGGTGAAGGGCGATTTCGTCGTCCCGGCAGATGAAAATCTGCAGCGAGAGGCCCTGAACGACCCTTTCTCGAATCCGTTTGGTCCGACCTCAGAGACAGTCGCCGAGGCCGAGGCCGAAGAAGAGACCGCTGTGAAGAAGGCGGAAGTGGCCGTTCTCCCGCCCCCGTCGCGTGAGCCCAGCGCCAAAGCAGCATCCCAGGACTCGAATGACCCCAAGGCAGCGCTGCGTGAGATTGATCGCCATTACTCGGAAATGGTCGAACGCGACCCGAAGGACTGGGATATCGAAGAACTGGCCCGGTCGTACGAGGGGCTGGCTGTTACCGCTCCTCAGCTGGCGACGCCGATCCGGCAGCGGCTGGCAGCGCTCGAAGACCGTCGCAAGATCCACGCCGAATATCGTGCTTTTGCCCAGCTCTCCGCGCAGACGACGCAGCGCGATCAGGAACTGGCCGCTCAAACTGTCTCCGCTTCGACCTCGACCACGGAACTTGCGACCGATTTCACACTCGGCGATCCGTCTCCTCTCGAAGTGACCGGCCAGGTTGCATCAGCCGGACCGACGATCATGAATTCACCTCCGCCAGCCTACGAATCTGTGGTTCCTTCACAGCCCGCTTCCGTGCGGCCTCAGCTGAATGGAGCAGGGATCGTCCAGCGACTTCCCAATGGACGGTTTGCCATTATGGCCCCCGAAGGGCGACTGCTGGCGGTCCTGCAGGCCGACCGGTCTGTCCCATTGGATCGTTATGTCGGTCAGCCGATGGGTTTTGTCGGCGAACGCAGCTTTGATCCTCGCATCGGCAGCGATCTGCTCGTGGTCAAGCAGATGATTCCGATCCAGCTCCAGAGATAGCTAGATGGCTATCGCCGAAGGCGACACGCTGCGGTGAGCTCTGGCAGTGAATCGATCTTGGCCCCGCTGGTTACTTCTCAGCGGGCGTTTCCACTCGTAACGCTCTCTCTTCACCACGCAGCAATCGTCGGATGTTGCTGGTGTGCCGGAGGACAATGAGCCCCGGGGCCGCGATGGCAAAGGCCGAAAGGCTCCACCCCTGGGCCGTAAATGGCGTCGGCCAGCTCATGTAGAGCACCGCAACGGTGAAAGAGCTCACAGCCAGAATAGATGCCAGTGAGACGATGCGCCGGGCCGCGAATACGGTGAGGAAGACCACGCAGGCGAAGATGATCGCCTTCCACGAGAGGACCGTCGCCACGCCCAGTGCGGTCGCGACGCCTTTGCCTCCCTTGAATTTCAGCCAGACCGGAAAGGTGTGGCCGATGATCGCCATTAACCCACACAAGACCATCTGGTGTGTGTGGGATTCATTGCTCATGAGAATCAGTTCAGGAATGTAGAGCGTCGGGAGCAATCCCTTCAGAGCGTCGAGCGCGAGCGCTACGCTTCCCCACCCCCAGCCCATGGTGCGGGCCACGTTCGTGGCTCCGACATTGCCGCTTCCATGCTGCCGCAGATCGATTCCCTTACCGTATCTTGCCAGCAGCAGCGAACAGGGGATCGACCCCGCCAGGTACGCCGCCAGAGCCGAAATTCCATAACCGAGGGCAGGACTCATCGCGCTGGACTCCCGGGTGGGGGCAGTAACTGGTCCAGCCGAGCGAGGAACAACTCGGGAGAAGAGAAGTCCTCATAGAGCTCATCGGGTTGTGATCGGGACAGTTCTGCGGCTGTGAACATCCCGGTCGCGACGGCGATGGCCCGGGCTCCAATGGCCCGGGCACACTTCACGTCGGAGGGAGTGTCACCAATCACACAAATCGCACTGGGATCGACCTCACGTTCCAGATGGCGACACGCCTCGGCATACGCGACCCGCGCCACATCATCGCGGTCGTGATGATGGTCGCCATAACCTCCGTAAGCGAAATGCTGGTCAATCGCGTAGTGCTGGAGTTTGATCCGGGCTGCTTCGCGAAAGTTCCCCGTGAGCAGCCCCATCGAAACATCCGGACGGGTTGCGATGTGATTCAACAGCGTCTGGATTCCGGGCAGAACGGCGCCCTCCAGTTCCGCGAGTGTACTGCTCAAGTGGCGGAAGTAGACCGTTTGAAACTCCGCCCACTGCTGTTCATTCGGGGCGAGTTCGTGATACGTGAACAGGTCGTGCGTGATCGCCCGATCGGTTCGCCCCGCTGCGGGAATGTCCTCCCAGGGATCTGGAACACCGAAAACATCGGTGAGTGCGCGTTCCATGGCCTTTTGTCCGGCTCCACCCGTTCGCAAGAGGGTTCCATTAATATCAAACAGGCAAATCGAACGCATGACGG
>QWOR01000040.1 GCA_003669575.1 Planctomycetota bacterium
CTCATGAAAAACGAAGAAACACTGCAGTGTAAAGTCTCCGCGTTCAACTTCGGTCCGAAGGGCGGCGTGGAGGGGCTCCTCGTTGTCGCCGATGGCCACCCGGCTCAAGTGGTATTCCCGCATGAGACCGGGACAGAAGTGGCGAAGTCGATCACAGTCGGCCAATCCCTTTCACTCAAGGTCGAAACGGAACCCGCTTCTCCCAAGGGCGAGCCCGCGCACGCGGTCTATCGCTTTATTGCCATGACCTCCGACAAGAAGACGGACAAGAACACGACCACGCACAAAGGAGCGATTTCCGGTAAAGTGGAACGATTGAACTATGCTCGGCACGGCGAGGCCAACGGCGTGGTCCTCGACACGGGGGACTTTATCCATCTGAAGCCGGATGGCATGCGACAGATCGATCTGAAAGTCGGAGATCACGTCGACGCTGACGGCAAGGTTCATCCCATGGAACTGGGCGGGCGAGTTGTCGATGCCACGATCGTCAATGGCATTCACTTGAATGGCAAGCATTGATTTGAAGCCGCTGCCCCTCGCTGAGATGTGAACCCGGTATAATTCGGTGAGGAGCCAATGACCATGTCGACCGACGGGAGCCGTGAAAGAATTGAGACACCATCGAATCCCGAGCTTCACGGCTCCCTTCGTTCTGTTCCCTCGCCCGTTCGTTGGATTATCGAGACTCACTCTCTGACCAAAAAGTATCATGACCATGTGGTCGTCGATGGGCTGACGCTGGCGATCAGCTCCGGCCAGATCTTTGGACTCCTGGGTCCCAACGGAGCGGGTAAGAGTACGTTCATGAAGATGCTGGTCACGCTGTTGCCACCAACGAGTGGAACGGCCAGCATCGCGGGCATCGATTTACTACAGCACCCTTCCCTGGTCCGACAGGAAATCGGGTACGTCCCCCAGTTGCTCTCCGCAGACTCGATGCTGACTGGCTATGAGAATTTACTGATCTTCGCCCAGTTGTATGATCTGCCTCGCCAGGAACGCACGCTGCGGATCGAACAGGCATTAAAGACAGCCGGGCTCTCCGATGTCGCTCAGAATCTGGTCGGAACATACTCCGGAGGGATGATTCGCCGTCTGGAGATTGTCACCGCGACGCTGCATCGACCGAAGATCCTGTTTCTGGATGAGCCGACCGTCGGGCTGGATCCGGTTGCACGACATGGGATCTGGCGACAGATCCGGGGATTTGTGGACGACCACGGCATGACGGTCGTGCTGACGACCCACCAGATGGACGAGGCCGATGCCATCTGTGACCGCATCGCCATCATGGTTTCCGGAAAGGTCCGCGCCTTGGGGACGGTCGACGAACTCAAAGCCGGGATGAACATCCCGGAGGCCACGCTCGATGACGTGTTCTCTTTCTACGCCGGATCCACAAACCAGACAGGAGAGCAGTTCCGTGACATCGCCACCACTCGCCGTGCCGCTGCCCGACTGGGATGATCCCCTGCCAACCCCTGCCGTGTCCCCGGAGAGCTTTCTCCGAAAGACATTCGCAATTGTCGGGATGGATATCCGCAAGCTGCGTCGCGATCCCAGCGAATTGCTGACACGGGCGATCCAGCCGGCGCTGTGGCTGCTGGTCTTTGGACAGGTGTTTACGCACGCCCGATCGATCCCCACTGGACAACTGCCCTACCAGGACTTCATGGCCCCCGGGATACTCGCTCAGAGCGTGTTATTCATCGCCATTTTTTACGGCATTGCGGTCATCTGGGAGCGAGATCTGGGCATCGTCCACAAGATGCTCGCGACTCCGACTCCGCGGGCTGCACTCGTTTTGGGAAAGGGTCTGTCGGCTGGTGTTCGAGCACTGTCGCAGGCACTGATCATCTATTTCCTGGCCTGGTGGCTGGGCGTCAAGTTGAACTGGCACCCACTCGCAGTTGCGGGTGTTCTGGTCGCTGTGGTACTGGGGGCCGCCCTGTTTTCAACGTTCTCACTGATCATTGCGTGTCTGGTTAAGACCCGAGAGCGATTCATGGGCGTGGGGCAGGTCATGACGATGCCGTTGTTCTTTGCCAGTAATGCCATCTACCCCATCTCGATGATGCCGTCCTGGCTGAAGGCTGTCGCCTGGGCGAACCCGCTGACCTACGAAGTGGATGCACTGCGTTCACTCATGCTCGCCAACAGCCATAGTGAGTTTGGTCTCCTGATGGACTTCACGGTACTGATTTCGACCACGCTGGTACTCACTCTGATTGGCGCTCGACTGTATCCCCGCTTGGCGACTTGATGCGAGATGCACCCGGCCAATTCTGGCCGGGCGACCCTGCCCTCTGTTCCTCAACGCTTCGTCATCACGTATTGAGAAAATCGGTTGAGTATTGCCTGCCAACCGTCGCGTTGCTGATCAATCGAGTGTGATGATTCGGCATCAAATGAGACACGAACCTTGACATCAGCGGGATCTTGGATGAATTCAACCTTGGCGTTGCGATCACCAAAGGAGTATTCAATCAACTCGTTCGTGACAATTCTGGTGTATGTCCCGGCAAAATCGAAACCAAGGCTCCCATCCTTTGCCTCCATCCGCGAAGAGAACTTGCCACCGACACGCAAGTCCACTTCAGCCGCTGTGGTGTGCCAGTCATCAGAGGCTGCATTCCAATTCTTGATATCGCCTGGGGTCGTGTAAGCTCGCCAGACGGCATCCACTGGTGCGGAGACAGTGGTTTCAACAACGATTTGCATGTGCAGAGCCTGCGGAGCCAAGTGTTTGAAGTTGCAGTCACATCAACTGCGATACAACTTGTCGATTGGGACGGGGAGGAATCGACAGCGGGACGAAGTTTTTCAGCAGCGAACAAGTAATCGTCCGCCGGGTGAATCAGCCAAATTGTTGACGGGGTGCCGCAGACGCTGGGTGGCACGGGTTGCCGCTTTGGGCTACCGGGGCGGCGGAGCCGGTGGAGGTTTTCACAACCAGAGGTCTATCACGACATGTCTCTTACACCAAGGCACACTGGTAGGCTCCAAAGCAAGCCAACCGTTGCCACCCCTCGCTACAACCCCGTGTGATCCACTCTTTCGTAGCGTTCGGTGACACAGGATTTTTTGTCTAATAAGAATGCTACTCGCTCAACACTAACGACGAATCCAAAACCATGTGACTGCTTTCTAGTGCACACAAGAAAAACATCTCCATAAATCCGTTGCGTCACATGCTTGCCTGACTTATCTACCACCTTCGCATCAAAGTGTTTATAGCACAACTTACACGTATAGCCTTCTTTCGACATGACCTCTTTTACCTCCGCCATGAAAACCCCAGCAAATGACTCAATGCGAGGATTGTCTGCACGGCCGGTAGCACATGCCCACAGTGAGAGTACGAGAGACAATGTCAACAGATTGGTTCTCATCATGGCTCACTTCTTCAAATAATCAGGAACTTGTTGCCCTTCGGCTGGGTGGCATGGGTTGGCCCGCTAGGAGGCCTACCCGCATGCAACGCACGAGAGGCTACCTCGCAGATGAGCCTGAGGCAGTGACATCTTCCGGGCACGCCGACACGGTAAACTCAAAGCAGCCAACTTGGGCCACCCTGCGGCCTTTAATCCCTGTCCATAAGCAAATAGGGCGAATCAATCGCCTTCCTGCTTCTCTTCGTTTCCTTCTGTTCAAATCCAAACTGCCACGCGACGAGTCGACGATGACTTCCGGGGCAGGAAGATGAGGGTGAACAGAAGGTAACGAAGAGAAGGAAGGGCTGTGGGAGTTGCGAGCGAGGGATGAGGCTAAGTGGCGAGTCGGTCAAAGACACTTAAATTAGGATGCATGGACCGAGTGATCACGTCCAAGTCTCTGGACAAGCCCTGTGACGACCGCCCTCGCTGACGCTTCGAGTTGGTTACGGAAATGCCGTTGGGGCATAGGCGCAAGGCAGGCACCGTTCGCAGCCACTGGGCGTTGGACTACCTACTCAGCCTTGGCGGACTTGGTACTGCTCACTGGCTTCACTGCGATCTTGCCGCCCAGAACCGTGTCGGCCTGTTTGAGGTCGAAGGGAGCTGCGGTCACGACGCCGTTGGCGTTGACCAGCCAGTACTGGGGAACCGTGGTGACTCCGTAGTGGCGGGCGATCGGGTTGTTGACGCCGCGGCTGGACACATCTGAAAAGAAGATGTTGTGCCAGGAGATCGAGTGCTTCTCAATGAAGTGGTCGACGGTTGCCTGGTCCTTGTCGAGATTCACACCGACGACCATCAACCCGCGATCTTCGTACTTCTGAGCGATCGCCTGCAACTGGGGCAGATCGTTCTGGAATGTCTGAGAGTTTGATGCCCAGAAGACCACCAGCACGGGATGGCCCGCGAACTGATCAATCGAGATGTACCCCCCATCGATCGTCGACCCCGCAAACTCCGTCAGCTTTTCGCCCTGCAGCCGCAGCCGTCGCAACACGCCTGCTGTGGTTTCCTGGAATGGTGAATCTGGGAACTTCTCTTCGATGGCCGTATAGCAGGCCGTGGCATCCTCGATCAGTCCAACCTGCTCACACAGCCGACCAGCTGCCATCAGATTCATGGCAGCACGATTGGTTTCCTGGGGGAACTTTTCGGCAAAGAGTCGGGCCTGTCCGGCGAAGGTCGCAGCCTTCTTCGTGTCCTGACGTCCCGCTTGTGCGGCGAGTACCTGCGTCAGTTGCACGACACGCAAGGCCGATTCGACCGCAGCAAACGATGTCTTGTCCCGTTTGTAGAGTGCTTCCGCGTTATCCGACAAAAGCTGGGCCTGGTCGGCTTCACCGCGAATGGCCAGCTGTTTGCGAGATTCGGTCAGGTAGTAGACCGCATTGTTAAACAGCTGAGCCTGCTCCTGATTGTCCTTCGTTTCAGCGATCACTTCCAAGGCCAGATCGACGGTCTTGTGCCAGCGACGCAGCTGTTCCTTGGCCGCCTCTTCGGGCGTGAGTTTGACTTCCTTAAACTCGCCGGGCTTGCCCGCGATCGGCTCGCGAATCAGGTGAGCGGGCGAGGCCTTTAGCAGAGCCATCTCGCGGAGCTTGAATTCCGGAGTTCCGGGCTCGGGTGCCGCAGCGGCATCGTCCTCCTCGGCGGCGACATCCTGGTCATCTTCCAGTTCGGCGTCGAGATCTTCCTTGGCTTCCTCGCTCAAGGGTTTCGCCGCAGGGGCAGCCTTCTTCGCCTTCGGCGTGAGGACAGGCAACTCGCCAGCGGTCGTTACCACACCACCGTCAATCTCATTGGTCGAGAGTGGGCCAGTCGGCGTCGACTCAGATGCGACAGCTGCATCACCCTCACCGGTGACAAACTGGCTCTGTGGAGTCGAGGACTCTCCGCAGCCTGCGACAAAGACGCAGGCAACGAGTACGAGACCAGACCAAAAATCCGCATTGATTCCGACATCGCGCATGACATGCCCCTCCCTGGACCGGCAAACAGGTCAGGTTTGTAAGCAAAATCTGCCGAACGAGGCAAGAGGAAGGTTGGCCGGGACAGCTGTGGCGGAACTCCGGGCGGACTCGGGGCCCCTACTTCCCCCTTGCTCGATCTGGTCAGCGGCTTGATACTGACACTGACGACAGCTGTGCGAATGGGCCAATCGGCCGTGACTTGCTCTCTGCGCCCCGTGAGTCCTCATGCTCGACCGCGAAGAATACATCGAACAGAGACACTTCTTTCGCGTCTATCGCGAACGGATCGAACAGAACTCGCCTGCCCAGGAGATTCTCGCTTCCGTCCGAGACGAGATCCTGACGACGACGAAGCTGCCGATGGCGATCGACTTCCTCGCCGGTGAGTTGAGTCTCAAGGGCCGGGTCAGCGATGGCATGCAACAGCTGGGGCACTACTTCAGCCCGTTTCAGACGTTCGTCATGACCAAGGCGGAAGAAGAGGGAGCCCGCTTTGATATCCGCATCGCCCTCGCGATTCTTGAGCAGCAGGCCGACTACATGGCGGGGACACCCAGTGCCCCGGGGCTGTTTATGTATCAGTTCGAATGTCTGGCCCGAAACCGTCTGGGGTATGACATCGGCATCGAAGCTGTGGCCAGAGATCCGTTCTACGACGCCGACTGGAAGGAATGGATTCTCAAAATCCGGCCCCAACTGGGGATGACCGACTTTGCCGAGTTACTGTATTCCCGGTCTCAGCATCGAGTCGTGGACATGCAACGACAGCTGAAGGATCCCAGCTACCAGCCACACTATCCAATCCTGTTCGGAGCCCAGGAAGGCCGGATTGCCAAGGCGAATATTGGCAAAGACCCGCTCTACATGTTTGCCGCTCTTCAACGCCAGCTGGGATACCCGCGCGTCCCTCAACCCAAACCGGTCCGGACATCGGCACTCTTTGAGCCACAGGTGGAGCAACGGTTCCAGCGTCTGGAAGCTCGCATGGGACTGCTGGAGCAGGAAGCCAAAGGGGGGATCGACATCAGTCAGATCACCGCTCAGAACCTGCATCAACTCGA
>QWOR01000148.1 GCA_003669575.1 Planctomycetota bacterium
GATCCCCAGCTGAACTCGCGTTTGCGGAAGACCTTCACCGGGGCCGATCCTCTGCGGCGGTTACCGGTCGACTTTGAAGTGCGGGCAGTCGTGGGCGAGCCGCTGAGTATCGTGGCGAGAATTGCGGGGAATGATGAACCACGGAGGCACGGAGGCGCGGAGGGGGCGATTCGTGTTATTCAGGTGATTCGTAATCGTGCAGTGACAGTAGGAGGAGAGGAACATTCCGGGTGGCTACCAGAGAACGCAGCCAAGCCGCTACCGACTCCGGTTCGGCAGGTGCTGATGAATTTTGAAGTTCAATTTGATGGCAGTGGATATCTCCTGTGTCTGGAATCTGAGGACAGTAGTATCAGGGGTGATACTTGGCATCAGTCACTCGCACATGCAGTGAATCAGGCTGCAGAGTGGTTTGATATCACCGCAGATGAGTGGAAAGTTTCAGAAGAGGCACAGATCACCTCCGTGCCTCCGTGCCTCCGTGGTAGTTCCCTATCCATATCAGTCATTGTGACCAGCGATCAACCGCTCGAAGCGGCTCGCAAGCACCCGCTGACGGAAGAGATTCTGCGGGAACAGCTGTCGCGACTCGGGGCGAGTCCGTACGAGCTGGGCCAGTTGCGAGCAGAGATTAGCGGCGGGCCGATGGTTCCGTTGAGTGTCCTGTCGAAGTTGCGGCAGGGATTGATCGAGGAATTGTTGGTGCGATCGGGAGATCCTCCAGTGCGGAGGATCTCCAGTGAGCCCGTGCTGACCGCGCTGCGTCAGACGCTGCCCCCGCGCGAGGAGCAGGCTCAGGAACCGGTGCGGCTCGCCTTGCTCTGCCGATCAATCAAGCAGATCGACACCGCTCTCTCAGCAGGTGAGCGTAATCTGCTCGCCGACTTCCAGGAGATCAAGGAATACAGCTACGCCATCGATATGGCCCGGCAGGCGAAGGCCCGGTTGCTGATCGCGACGCCCCGCATCCAGAAACCCGGCGAGATGGGGATCTTCCGCGTGATGGCCAAGACTCAGCCGGACGGGTTCCTGGTCCGGAATCTGGCGGGCATGGCGTTCTGTGCCGAAGAGCAGATTCCGTTCGTGGCCGATTACTCGCTCAATGTGACGAACGAACTGACCGCTCAGTTCCTGATGGACCAGGGAGCGAGCTGGCTCACCGCGTCCTATGACCTGAATCGTGATCAGCTGTTGCAACTGGTGGAGTCGGTACCTCCGCAGTGGCTGGAAGTCGTGATTCACCAGCACATGCCGATGTTTCACATGGAGCATTGTGTCTTCTGCGCGGTGCTGTCGCCGGGAACAAACAAGACCAACTGTGGCCGCCCTTGCGACGTGCACCAGGTGGAGCTGCGCGACCGAGTCGGGATGGAACACCCGCTGAAGGCCGATGTCGGCTGCCGAAATACGCTATACAACGCAACGCCGCAGAGTTCCGCCGAAGTCGTGGCTGACTTGATCCGACGCGGCATTCGTCAGTTCCGGATCGAGTTCCTGAACGACAGCCCCAGTGAGATGCGGCAGGTGATCCGCTGCTACCGCGACCTGCTGGCTGGAAAAACGTCGGGCTCGGAAGTGTGGGTGACGCTGGAAGCCATGAACCGCGTTGGAGTCACGCGTGGGACCCTGGAAGAGCGGCGTAATCCCTTGGCGATTCTCTAGGCACGAAGCCCACGGGCAGTGGCCTAGAAGTCGATCGCCAACCGTGTACCGAAACCGTTTGCCACCCCATTCAGACCGCGAGCAGGTCCAACGGTGGGCGGGGTGCCTTTCGCCAAGACGTAGTTGAACTGGAACTTCATGTTCGGGTTCAGGAACCAGTTCAGGCCGAGCGTCACGTCCTGCAGGATTCCCCCGTCGATGCTCGTTGTTTTCAGGTCAGTGCGAGTGTATCGGGCCCCGACTTGCCACGCTCCCAGTCCTTTTCCCCATTTGAAGTTTTCATTGGGAATCACACGGGTGAAGACTCCCTGCTTGCGTTCGTATGGACGAGTCTCACCCGTCAGGAAGTACAGCCCCTCGACATAGAACGAGTTCACGTAAGCTGTCCCAAGGTTTGTGCCGGCGAATGGGCCATACGGTACGGTCGTGTTGTTTGTCCACGAGTTCATCAGCTCGGATTGAAAGTTGAACGGTCCATAGTTGCCAGCTAGTTCCAGTCCCAGCAGATCCTGATGCGAGCAACCGAATGTCAGGGTATCGATGAAAATCGGGTTGATACCGCTGGGGGCACCATTTCTCAACGACGGTCGCGAACGGTAGCGCAAGACGCTGTTGTTCGGATCTCGCATGCTCCCCGCGACTCCGAGGTGCAACAACACGTCGCCATCGTCTTCATAGATTGGCAGGTAAGTCACACGGCTCGTCCAGAGGTACTCGCCATCGCCGTAGCCGTTGTCAAAGATGTTGGTCGTGTTCTTGAAGAAACCGGTGGCCCAGGTTCCATGTTCCTCGTCGTAGGTGTCCCAGGCCTGAATTCCGGGAAGGAATCCGTTATTGAATGCCCCCGTGAACGTGTCCTGAATCGGGGATCGTTCCATGAACTCGAGGAAGCGGCTGCTGGTCAGATGCTCCATCCCGATGGGATCTTTGAAACTTCCGATCTTGAGATTGCCAATCCACGGGACTTCTTTGACGTTGATCCACAGGTCGGTGACCGCGGTCACGGTGGCGTGATTGGTTTCGGATGCAATCTCCCCGGGGTTGATGTTGAACTCATTGACGAAATCATACTCGGCCGCGAAATCGAAGATTTCGTACATCGTGCCATCCACTCGCAGTCGGCCTCGTCGAAAGTTGACTGAGTCCTGGTCCTTGGCTCCGCCGGTGTTATTGAAGGATGAACTGTTCTGGTAGAAAACGGAGTCGAGTTGGGCACGGCCACCCACGTGGATTTTAAAAGCCTTGTTGTTGCTGTTCAGCTCCATCCCATTGTTCCACTTGCCGGTCATACCGATCGGATCAACAGGCTTGGGCGGGGCGGCGACGGGACGGGCCTTCAGCATCTCGATCTCTTGTTCGAGCGCGTTCAGTCGGTCATCCAGCGAGTCGGTGACCGGTGTCGAAGTATCGACGTTATCTTCAAACAGGACTGGTTCCTGAACGCTCAATGTTTCTTCGTCCTCTTGCGCAAAGAGGCGATTGTGATCAACTGTCCACTCGCACGCGAGCAGTGCCAGAATCACGAAGGCGAGACGTTGCAAGGTGTTCGTCCTTGGCAGGAGTGAGTCCACGGTAAGCAGTTCCAGAGATGTCGCAGAAAAGTGCCCGCGTAATCAATCGAACTCATACAACCGGTTGAAACATTAAGTCCTGTTTAGGCGTCAAACTTGATACAATTGGACTTTTGAGTTGCTCAATAAATGACTTGGGTAAACTTTGCGGCCTGGGTAAAGCTTGCCGGGGGCACCTCCCAGGACACTTCAGCCAGATGCTTGGAGCTGAGTTTCCGGCAATATCTGCGGCTGTCAGCCTCGGTTTTTGCTGATGGGGCGAGTCCCGTGCCAGAGTTGGTCAGCTGGCCAGTCGGGCGGGATGATCTTTCACTTCCCCGTGGCGGCGGTATCATCCGGGAATGTTTTCAGTTTGCGGGCAGTTCGTCATTCCCCCCCGATGAAGAGGTGTCATTGTGAATTCACTATTGAGACGGTTATCTCAGTCGATGATCTGCCTGTTGTGGGCGGCTTTCATAGTCACGCTCAGCGGTTGTGATGCGATTAGGTCGATGACCGAGAAGCCCGCCGATCCGGCTCCCGCGCCGCAGGTCGCACCTTCCGCTCCGCCTGTTGCTCCTGCACCAGCGCCAGTTCCGGTCCCCGTGGCCAGGACTCCAGAGCAGGTCATTTCCGAGTTTCTCGCGTTGTCGAGCCCGGAGAAGAATGACGACAACCTCAAGCAGGTGTCTGAACTCAAAGAGGGGCTCGACGCGATCACAGTGCTCGACTTGTCCCGCAGTGCTGTGACCGATGTCGGCATGAAATATCTGGCCGCGCTGCCCAAGCTGGGGGAACTCGATCTCACCGAGACGAGGGTAACCAGTGGAGGACTGGCATCGGTCGCAGAGGTCAAAAGCCTGAAGTCGTTGACTCTGGCCCGTATGCGTGGTGTCGATGATCTGGGAATTCAAAACCTGCTGCCGCTCAAAGACCTGCAATCGGTCACTGTGTCCGGGTGTGCCGTGACGGACGGCATCCTGCCGATGCTGGCCGAATTCGAGGGGCTGCAATTCCTCGACCTCTCGGGCAATCCCGATGTCTATGGGAAGGACTTCAAGACCCTGACCGCCAAGGGGGCCTTCCGGAATCTCCGCGAGCTGAACGTCATCGGCTCGAAGTTTGGCTTCTACGGCATGGAGAAGATGAACGATCTCCCCCAGCTGGAAGTCCTGCGGGCGGCTCGTTGCGAACTGGTGGGGGTGGCTCTCAATGGCATGAATGGATGTGACGAGCTGCGAGTCCTCGACCTGTCCGGGAATAACATGCAGGACGCGAACATGAAGGGCGTCAACCGCCTGAAGAAGCTGGAGGAGCTGCGGCTTGGACAGCTGAACCTGACGGATGATTTCCTGAATACTGCCAAGACGATGAAGGAGCTGAAGATTCTCGACCTGAGGGAGACGCGGGTGACCTTGCCTGCGATCAAACTGTTGAAGGAGAAATTCCTGAAGGACACTGAGATCCTGGCGTTCGACCAGAAGTTCTAGGGCGGGGCCCTGATCTTTGGAGTTGCCTGATGGCGATTTGCTCGGCACCAGGCCCGCTGCACGGTCGTGATTGTGATCCTCGAAGGGAGTTGAGTGACCATCGTGTCAGCTGGTGATCCTCAATTCCCCTCCAAGGCCATTCCGCAGCCCGACGTACTCCCGCCGCCGCGATCATCGCTGTTCGCGGGATTGCGGATCGTCAGTGCCTGCACGCTGGCCAGCCGAGTGCTCGGGCTGTTGCGTGACCGCGCGATGGCTGAGACATTCGGCGCGGGGCCGATCCTCGATGCCTTTACAGTCGCGTTTCAAGTCCCCAACCTCGCGCGGCAGCTGCTGGGCGAGGGAGCGTTGACCGCGGCTTTTCTTCCGGCATTTGTTCGAGCCAGGGAGCAGACGGGTTTCGCGTCTGCTCGTGAACTGGCGTCTGCCACGTTTGTGCGACTGGCCCAGCTGTTGTGCGGGATCGTGGCGATCAGTGAGATCCTGATCGGGGGCGCGCTGCTGGCGTTTGATCTGAATGTCGATGTCGTCCGTCTACTGCAGTTGCTGGGGCTGTTTGCGCCCTATGTGATTCTGGTGTGTCTGACAGCTCTGGTGTGTGCGGTGCTGCAGTCACTGAACCGGTTCTTCTGGCCTGCCGTCCTGCCGGTCTTGCTGAATCTGTTCTGGCTGGGTTCCGTCGAGTTGATTCCATGGGTGAGTGTCGACCCGGAGTTCCAGATTCGTGGGATCGCCCTCAGCTTGCTGCTGGCGGGGTCAATCCAGCTGCTGGTTCCGATCCTGATTCTGCATCGAGCGGGGTGCCAGTGGTCGCCTTCGTGGCGGTGTTCATTGCCGCAGGTTCGCGGGGTGTTTCATTCGATGTTGCCCGTGGTTGTGGGGGTGACGCTCTCTCAGCTGAATGCGCTGATCGATCGGGTGGTCGCCTGGTGGTTCTCGTTGCCTGCCTGGACCGAGTCGGTGCATTCGCCGTGGTGGCCGGTGCTGGAGAGCGGGACGGCGTCGGCACTCTATCTGGGCCAGCGGATGTACCAGTTTCCGCTGGGCGTATTTGGCGTGGCGCTGGGAACCGTCTTGTTTCCAATCCTGACCCGGCATGCCGAGCAGGGGGACATGCGGGGGTTCCGGACCGACCTGACGCTGGGGCTGCGGTTGTCACTGGCGATTGGTTTGCCCGCCAGTGTCGGGCTGATGCTGGTGGCGGGGCCGCTGTCCGTAGCACTGTTCAAGGGGGGCGAGTTCGACGCCGCCGATGCTGCACTGACGACGCAGATGGTGCGGGCCTATGGCTCGGCTTCATGGGCGTTCATCCTGCTGTTGATCTCGAATCGCGGCTTTTACGCTCTGCATGATCGCCAGACTCCCGTCAGAGTGGGGAAATGGGCCGTCGTCTGGAACTTCGGTCTCAGTGCGGTCTTGATATATCCGCTGCAAGGTTCCGGTCTGGCGTGGGGGACATCGCTCGCCACGATGGTTCAGGCGGTCTGGTCGATCTCGCTGCTGGCGAAGTTGAGCGGCGGCATTCATTGGGCTCAGTCGCGCGCCACACTCATCAAGACCATCGTCTGTTGCAGCGTGATGGTCGGGATCGTTTTGCTACTTCAATCGAGCAGCTGGCCGGGCGAGAACGTGAAGCTCCAGTTGGGAGTCCAATGCCTCGCGGGCGGAGCGGCGTTTCTGGTGTCAGCCTGGCTGATTGGGCTGGACGAGCCTTGGATGCTGGTGAAACGAAAGTTACCAGCGCAAGATTCCGAGTCTCCCGAGTAA
>QWOR01000154.1 GCA_003669575.1 Planctomycetota bacterium
AAGTCAATGCGCCAGCAGGCGACTGTTGTGAACTGGCTCGCCGCTGGGCAATCCAGTCTCCCAACTTTGCCGCATCGAGTCTTTGGGCGACAAACGTCGCGATTCGCAGGCGATCGCTTTCATTGGCCGTTTGAGCCACATTGCTCTTCACCAGCAGTTCCGCCCCTGCGTCCGTGGCTGTGGCCAGAATGATCGGTAGTAACTCAGCCGGGTGGTCTTTCACGAGGTCGGCGATAGCCTGGCTGTTCGTGCAATCGGCATTCTTGAGATGGTCTCGGATCGCCATGCGGGCCACATGAACCAGGTGGGTGTCTTGCGGCTCTGCTGTCTGCCAGGCCTTCCAGAGTGATTCGATCTGGCTCGGCTGTGGATGGCGTCCCATCGCATCAGCTGTCGCGCGGCGAACCATGGCGTTCGAGTCAGCGATCAGCTTCATCGCTGTCTGCGAGTCCTCGGCGGTCCATTCGGGACGCTCTGCCAGGCAACGCGCCAGATGAGTGCGGACGACGGGTGATGCATCATTAGCAAGGCCCGTGCGAATCTCCTGCGTCAGCTTGCCCAGACGGTTCAGCACCCACATCCCCATGGCTCGACGATCGGCGGAGTCGGAGGTGAGTACCGCTTCCTCGACCGGAGTCGCAGCCTTGTCGCCAAAACGGTCGATGATTTCGTTGGTCGCCTGTGCCCGGTTGTAAATGTTCGGGCTGCCGAGGGTGTCGACCAACTGGTCCACGGTCATCGTGTGCAGGTTCACTGGCTGGAGAGGTGTCGATCCCTCGCCGGTCGCGACGATCCGCCAGACGCGCCCCTTCTCGCGGTCGCGACGGGGGTGGGCCAGCGGCACTTCGTAGTGACCGATGACCGCGTTGTAGAAGTCGGCGACGTACAGCGCCCCATCGGGCCCCAGCTTCACATCGACAGGACGAAACCAGCCATCGTCGCATGTCACAAAGTCGGGCTGGGAATCCACCATCAGCGTCGAGCCGTGCTGGATCAGCTTGTCGCGATGGACCTGGCCATTCACCGGGTTACACAGGTACAGACAGTCCTGAAACTCCTTGGGAAACTGCAGGGCCTGGTACCACGCTGCGCCGCAGATGCCGGTCGAGCCGTGGCTGTGATTGATCATATCGGGGCCGAAGCCCATGCCGTCGTTCGGCTTCCCAAAGCTGGAGTAGTAGGCCCCGCGCAGCAATAGCGTCAGCGGCATGGAGTGGCAGTCAGCGGTGAAGGCGTTGCCCCAGTGGTCGAAGCACAGACCGAACGGATTGACCTGCCCCCACGTGAACTGCTCGATGGCTGAGCCATCAACGCGGAAGCGATAGGTGTTCCCAGAGTTGAGTGTCAGCGACTGGCCATTCTTCCCCTTGATGTGTGAGGTGTTGCGGAACCCGTGGCAGGCATACACCCAGCCATCGGCCCAGCGGGTAAACGCATTCGTCATGCCGTGCGTGTCGACGTTGCCATACTTGCCGTAGAGGACCTCCTGGTCATCAGCTTTCCCGTCACCATCCCGGTCGAAATATCGGACCATATTGGGAATGCTGTAGACGATCGCGCCGTCGTTCAGCGGAAGCTGTCCGATCGGAATGTTCAGGCCACCGACAAAGGTGGTGACTTTCGTCGGGCGACCATCGGGGCCGATCCCCTCGACCACGGTGACACGGTCCTGTGGCTTAGGGGAGCTGGGGCCGGAGAATTTCTCTTCGCGGGGCTCGACTCCATCGCCTTCAACCGGGTAGGGGTACTCGACTGAACTGGTGATCCACAGCCGACCACTGGAATCGAAATTCAAGTTCATCGGCTGGCCGATGTTTGGTTCCGAAACAATCAGCTGGATCTCGAACCCGGGAGGCAAATGGAATTGAGTGCGCTGCTGCTCAGGCGTCAGCGGGTCGGTCTCAACCACCAATGGAGTCGCCTGGGCAGTCACTGCGGCCAAACAGAACGCAAATCCAAAACACGATCGAGCGAAAGATCGCAACACTGGCGAGACTCCTGATGAATAGCAGTTGGTAGCGGACTTTAGGGTAGCAAGTGGCGTGGGAGTGGTCGACCGGATTGCAGACGGTGATCCCCGTTCAAAATCAGAAGATAGGGTGAACAGGCGGTACCGGTTGGACTCCTTGATTACAGCGGCAATTGAATCGGGCAGGTTTCCCGGATTTTTCTTGTGTTGCTGGATTCCGTGGGTAGCATGGCGGAATCGACTGACCACCTGAAACAGCGTGGTGATCAGGTGGTCAATGGATTGACTTCGTTTTGTCGGGCTGGGAAGACACGGAGGAAATCATGCAGCAGCAGTCTATAGTTTGTGTACCGGAAGCGTTTGAGTATCAGTTGGAAGATTGCGGTTGTTATCCAGCTGCAGAATTCAGTTTATGCCCACCCCATCGGGTGGAGGCTGAGGTGTCCCGAACGTTGCGTGAGGCTCCGGGGGTGCACGTGGAATCTCTTTCAGTTCATCGCACGGATGACGATCACATTTGCCTGCATGGCGTGGTCGAACTCGATGACCCATCGGTCGATGTCGAGTCGATCATTCGCCGGGCACTGTCGATCGATCAGGTGATTAACCGCATGGTGGTCAAATATGGCCCGACAGCGGTGTGCCAGGTCACCGATCTGGATAAGTCGTTCATGTGGGGATAGAGGGGTTCCGCGTCCAGTGAGTGTTCGGGATCACAGTCGGGGCGACTCTGAGTCACTCTCATCGAGATGTGACTCAGAGCCATCCTCGAAATGAAAGGGTTCAATGCCCTCCGGAGACACTTCGGCGGGCGGCAAGGGCAGCAGGGTCACCCTGTCGATGCTGGATCCAGTTTGGCATCAATGAGCCCATGATCATGCCCACCAACGAAGCCGCCAGGCCATACAGCTGGGGGGGCATGCACTGCCAGATGACTTCACTGGTGTCATCGTGAATGGTGTACTTCGTGACCAGCCATGCGGGCAGGGCGAACAGGATTGAAAAGACTGCTCCCTGCGTCTTGGCCCGAGACCAGTAAATTCCAAACACCAGCGGCACAAAGGCCACCACGAGTGTCACGCTGTAACCCGCTTCCACCATCTCATACATCGTGGCGTTTGAGTTGCACGAGATGGTCGTCGATACGACTGCCACGATGACCAAAATCCCCCGGAGCAGTCTCAGCATCCGCTTGTCGTCGAAGTGCTTGGTCAACGGCTGCAGGACATTCTCGACCAGAATGCTCGACGGGGCCAGCAGGGTGCCGCTGGCAGTCGACAAAATCGCCGAGAGCACAGCTCCGAAGAAGAGCACCTGACACCAGATCGGAGTCTTGTTCAGCACCAGTGTCGGCAACACCTTCTGGACTTCGCGGGAATCCTCGGATTGAAAATGCGAGGCGGCAGCAGGGTCAATGACCATGGCCGCATACGCGATAAACATCGGCACGAATGCGAACGCAAAGTAGAACAGACCACCTCCCAGGGTACCGATGGTGGCCGTCCGTTCATTCTTGGCACTGGTCACGCGCTGGAATACGTCCTGCTGGGGAATTGATCCGAGTGCCATGGTGAGAAATTCGCCAATGAAGGCCATCCAGGCAGCGACCTTAACGTGGGGAAACAGGTCCAGCTTCCCTGCATCATAGGCGTGCTTGATGACGTTTTCATAACCGCCGGCATGACCTCCCAGGAAGAAGGCCACAAAAATGAGACCGAATACAATCGCTGCCGTCTGGATCACATCGGTCAATGCCACCGACCACATGCCGCCGAACATCGTGTAGATCGTCACGATGACGGCGCCAATCATGATCGACTGATTCAGGGTGATCCCAGGAAAGAGCACGTTTGTGACGAGTCCCAGTGCCGACAATTGAGCACTCGTCCAGCCGAGGTACGAGCTGGCGATGGCCAGCGAGGTAATGATCTCCACAGTTTTTCCATACCGGAGGTGGTAGTAGTCGCCAATCGTCAGCAACTCCATCCGGTAAAATGTTCGGGCGAAAAAGAGGGCGACCAGCACCAGACAGAGCGATGCTCCGAACGGATCCCCGGACACGAATCCCATTCCGTGGTGAGCGAACCGGGCGGAGACCGACAAAACCGTCTCGGCTCCGAACCACGTGGCAAACACGCAGGCGAAATTCATATAGAGCGGCAGAGACCGCCCGGCGACCATGAAGTCTTTGGAATCTTTGACCCGGCTCGACGCGTAAAGTCCCACGGCAACCGTCGCCGCCATGTAGATCAGAACACAGGCAATCAACATCAAACAACTCCCGGCCAAACGCGATCCAAATCGGTCGAGGCAAGGAGAAATGTTAACAGCCCGCGAGGCGATTCAAAGTCTTCCGAAACCGGGTGCGCTTTGATTAGTAATCTTCGCAATTTCGAAGGGCGAACCGGAGTTACATCAGCTCATGGATCGGAGTGGGATCGCTCACGAGATGAGCTGGTCGACCCTGGGGGGTGTAGAGGATTTGATCGGGGTTGATGCCGAGTTTGGTATAGACCGTCGAAACGAAATTCTCGGGCGACAGAACCCGGTCGACCGCTGAATACCCGGCCCGGTCGGTAGCTCCGACAACGACGCCTCCGGGTGTGCCTGCCCCGGCCATCATGACGCTCATGGCGTTCGACCAGTGGTCGCGGCCCGCACCGGGGTTGATCTTCGGAGTCCGACCGAATTCGCCCAGCACCAGAACCAGCGTACTCTCCAGCAGGCCACGTTGTTCGAGGTCTTCGAGCAGTGTGGCGATTGAGTTCTCGAACGTCGGTAACCGCTTCCGCAGGGCATTGAACAGGTCGCCATGATGGTCCCAGCCTGCTTCGCTCAGAGTGATAAACGGCACGCCCGCCTCGACCATGCGACGAGCCAGTAGCATCCGCTGCCCGAACGAGTTGCGTCCGTAGCGGTCGCGTGTGGCGGCGTCTTCGCTATGGATGTCAAAGGCTTTCTGAGCGGCAGGGGAGGAGACGAGGTCGTAGCCCTGCTTGTAGTACTCGTCGAGTGGGACGACCGGGTCGGCTGCCGCCTTTTCATTGATCCGTGGCAGGCGGTCGATCTGGCTGCGCAGTGCCCGCCGGTCGGTGAAACGCGTCTCTTGAATCGCGGCCGGGAGAGCGACATCGCGAACGCGGAAGCTGTCACTGTTCGGATCGTCGGGCACGACGAAGGGGGCGTACTGGGCCCCCAGGAAACTCGGCCCTCCCGATCGCGTCATGGCCGGGGCCGAGAAGTAGGCGGGCAGTCCATTTGTGTTGCCGCGCGTGTACGAAGTCACTGCTCCCATACTGGGATGGAAGCTGACATAGGCTCCGCACCCGACCGGAATCCGCGGCGGGGCCCCGGTCATCATGTAGTGGTTGCCTGCTCCGTGGTTGCCCTGCTCGTGGCGGATGGATCGGATGATCGAGAACTTGTCGGCGATGCTGGCCAGGCGCGGCATGTGCTCACAGATCTGGATGCCGGGGACCTTGGTGTCGATGGCGTTGAACTCGCCCCGGACCTCGCTGGGGGCCTCGGGTTTGGGGTCAAAGGTCTCGTAATGGGTGGGGCCACCATCCAGCCAGATCAGAATACAGCTCTTCGCCTTCGCGGCGTGGCCGACCGAGTCCCCCGCGACTGCTCGCAGTTGGAGTAACTGCGAAAAGCCGGTCCCGATGAACCCTGCCAGTCCCAGCTGGAGGGCCGAGCGGCGAGTTTGTCCATTACAGTTTTTGTAGAAGTTCATGAGTTGGTCTCGCGTCTTGGCGATGTTCCGGGAGGGAGTGTTCAGTCCTTAAACACGAACTCAGGCGTATTCAGCAGAGCCCAGAGGAGGTCCTCAGTGGCGGTCCGTCGGTTGCCAGTCTTGGTGAACTGTTCCGTGCCGAGCCGTAACTCCTCGGCATCCGGCAGGCGGTTGTAGCAGGCCAGATAGAGTTCCTCGATGATCTTTTCGGGCGGCAATTCACTCTTGGCGAGAGTGTCGGACAGGCTGCCGTCAGCCATCACTTTGCCCGCCAGCTGATTGGAGTTCATCAGGTGGAGCGCCTGGACAACGGTGGTGTCGCTCGTCCGTTCGCACGGCGGGTCGAGGTTCGGATCGGGACGACCGAAGGTGTCGAGCGACAGCGAGTCAATCCGATGAGTCCAGATCTCTTTGGACAGCGAGCCGGGGGCCATGGCTTCGAAGTTCTCGGGTTGATGGGTGATCTGGCAGACGGAGTCGAGCAGCACCTCGCCCCGCAGTCGCTGGCGGTAGTGCCGCGAGAAGTTGCGAGTGTCAGCCACGTTGCGATCCGTAGGGACCGAGCTGAGGCCGTAAGCCGACGAACTCGTAATGCGACGTATCAACTGCTTGATGTCGAACCCGTGATCGCGGAAGTCGTCGCCCAGGGCTGCCAGCAGCGCGGGGTTTGAAGCGGGATTGGTCGCACGCAGATCGTCGACTGGCTCAACAAGTCCTCGCCCCATCAGGTCAGCCCACACGCGGTTG
>QWOR01000069.1 GCA_003669575.1 Planctomycetota bacterium
AACCGCCGCCGCGCGGTCCAGCTGGCCTACAACGAGAAGCACGGCATCACGCCCGAGACGATCAAGAAGGCCATCCGCCGTGGGATCGAAGAAGAGATCCAGGCCCGCCAGATCGTCCAGCAGGTTGCCGGGGCTAAGAACGAAACCCAGTACATCACGCAGGAGTTCCTCAACGAACTCGAAGCCGAAATGCTCTCCGCCGCACAGGAGCTTGATTTTGAACGGGCGGCCCAGCTGCGCGACCGGATTCACCAACTCAAACGCGAGATGACCGGCGGCGACATCCCGGTTGATCGTCCGGGCTTCGCTCCCAGCGGAGGCAAACAGCGCGGAGGCAAACAGCGCGGAGGCAAACGCGGCCGCGGCGGATCCTCCGGCAAAGGCCGCGCCCCATTCCCCGGCAAGGGGCGGTGAGAGGTAGTTTAATGAGACCGGGAAAGTCTCACCGCAGAGGGCCGCAGAGGGAAGTCTGCAAACCCCTCCTCTTCCCTCTGCGATCCTCGGCGGTAAATTCTCCGACTCTAATCAAGCTGTGTCAGCGGGAACTCTTTTCTGCGTGAGTTCGTCACGCTTGCCGAGTTGTACTCAGACACGAAAAAAGCCCACCGGTTGCAACCGGTGGGCTTGGGAGACGTTCGCGTTGTTGGGCGACTTAAAACACGTACTTCAGCGTCGTCGGAAAGACCGGGCTGCGGGCCGTCTTCTTCTTGCCGTCACCGACCTGCTGCTCAGCTGGAGGTGCAACCTGTGAAGTCTTCGCGGGCTCGGCGGCACCATTGGCACCCTTGGCGATCTCCTGGTCCAGGACCTCGAGGGCCTTCTTCAGCTGGGTATCGTCGAACGAGCTGGGGATGGGGGTTGGGGTGATGACATCGCGCTTCAAGCGGTCAGAGTTGTAGGCCCGCATCTGATCCATCGTGAACTCGATCTTCATGCCATCGTTTGGCATGACACCCCATTTGTCGTTCTCGGTCTCACCGGGGAAGCGGTGAATCTTTTCCTTGCTGGGGCGGTAATACGATGCGGTCGTCAGCTTGAGCTTGCTCTTGCCTTCTTCCACGTCGAGCGTGTTCTGCACGCTCCCCTTACCCCACGTTCGCTCCCCAACGACGAAGCCGCGCTTATGGTCCTGCAGCGCAGCTGCCAGGATCTCGCTAGCTGAGGCGCTGTAGCGGTTGGTCAGGACGACGATCGGGAACCCGGTAAAGGTCCCGGCCTTCTTCGCAGTACGCGTCACGGGGCGGCTGTTGCGGCCTTCGGTGGAGACGATGACGCCTTCTTCGAGGAACAGGTCCGCAATATCGATAGCAGTTTGGAGGTATCCACCCGGGTTGAAGCGGACATCGATGACCAGGCCCTTCATGCCGTCGGCCTTCAGGGCCTTCAGCGCGGCCTTCATCTCGGCGGCACTGCGGCTGGTAAAGTGGGTCAGCCGTACGTAGCCGATTTTCTTGGTGGAATCGAGCATGAAATTCCACATGCCGTCGGCCTTGTACGAGTCGCCGAGTGCTGAGTCGAGCTGAATCAGCTCGCGAGTTAAATCGACTCGAGTGATATCGGGAGAGTCGCCCCGCATGTAGCCGACGTTGATGACCTCACCGGGTTTACCACGCAGGATCTCGATCGCGGTTTCCATCTCGCGATTCTTCTCGAAGTCAGCGACCTTCTTGCCCGCGACTTCCACGATGCGGTCACCGGGGAGGATTCCCGCTTTGTAGGCCGGGCTGCCGGGAAGGGGCGTCGTCACGACGATCGCCTGGATGTCGTGGGCAAACTTCACCTGAATCCCAACGCCGCCGAACTCCTGGTCGACTGACTCGTTGAACTGAGCCAGCTCTTCCGGGCTGATGTAGTCGGAATACGGGTCGAGGTCGGCCAGCATGCCACGGATGGCCGATTCGATCAGCTTGCGGCGGTCGACATCCTTCACATAGTTCTGGTCGATCTCGTCGAAGGTATCGACGAACACCTGCATCAGCTCGAAGTATTCATCCTCGGGCTTGGCGGGCGCAGCAGTGGTGGCAGCTGCGCCGGTTTCGGGCTTCGCTGGTTCTTCGGCCCGGGTTGCCCCGATCCAGAATCCAAGACCAGCCCCCAGAACGACAAGGCACGCAAAACGCGCCAGAAGATTCCGCATGGTAATTCCTTCGTCCGTGCGAGTTCGAGAGCCAGCGAGTTGCGGCTGCTCGATTCAGAGCTTCTCCGTGACTGGTCACATCTTAGGTCGAGGACCAGCAGCCAGCAAGACGGGGTGAGGGTGAAGGGGGCGTGCCGGATAACATGGGAGGATTTACCACGGAGGCACGAAGGGCACTGAGGGGAGTGGGAGAAGGGGAGAGTGTTGAAATTGAGGGTGCGGGGGCGTGTTCTTTTCTGTCAAAGAGAAATCCTTGAGCTGAGCCTCAGCTCTGGTGTTCCTCCTTTGTGTCCTTCGTGCCTCCGTGGTTCAATCCTTCCGTCAAACCCGCTGGACTGACGAGGCGGTGGTCGATCCAGTCGGGGTCGACGAACCTTCGCAGGAGCCAGTGCAGGGCGTAGACCATGCGGGCCTCGACGTGCTCGCGTTGCTGGTCGGTCGGCGGAGTCGGCCATTCCAGACCATCGGGGCCCAACTGGGCGGGCCACTGCTCACGCGTGGCGAACTCGATGTTGATGCGGTCCATCGCCCGTTTGGTCCAGACGATGCCGAATGTCTCGCGGAAGTCGTTCCAGACTCGATCCGGGCCGGAAGTCGTTTCTGGCCGGTAGGTCAGGATCAGTCCGCTCCAGAGCGTGGCCAGCAACATGCTGATCGTTCCACTGAGCCGGAAGGCCTCGAACGAAATGCCCAGCCCCGCCGAGACTGTCGAGCAAGGGGCGAGCACCAGAACCACTGCCAGCGCATACAGCAGTGCTGGCAACGCCAGCCGGGTGGCGATGTAGTTTCCGCACCCCATGACCAGCACGAGAACAAACCCAATGAGGACGGGCGTTTCCACTCGCAAGGCATCCGGGCCATGACTGGTCCAGACCGTCAGTGCTGGCCAGCCCAGAACGAAGACCAGCGGCAGCAGCACGAAAAAATTCCAGGCCTCGCTCCCTGGCCGCTTGGCTCCCAGAACCGCAATCGGAGGGATCACTGACACCACAGCAGTCCAGTACCACAGCTGGTCCTGAACTTCCGAGTTGTGCGCAAAGACAAACGCCGACAGTGTCCCTGCGGCTGTCCAGATCGCAGCAGTGAAGATGCTCCAGTTGGCGGTGGTGGTCAGGGTGGTTCCCCGGAGCCCCCGCCGCAGGCGGATCGATAACCCGAGCATCAGCACGAGAAGGCCAGCGAGTATGACCCACAGAACGAACACGGAACGCGGTACTCCAACACAGGGATGGGAGTCCGGATTTTAGTACATCGCGGGGAAGAGTTCGTCAGTCGCGGGATGGGATTCTTGACGGTGGCGCATGATGAGTCCGAGCCATGTGACCCACGGGCAGCGTCGGGTTCCTGCATTAATGATTCGCGGATGCTTACCCCTCGCTGGCGGGTCTCGCTCCGATCAGGAAAAAACCGGCCAGGCACACCACGAACAGCAGGAAGGAGAGTGCCCCCCAGACTGTCGGCAGGAGCATGAACCCGAGAACACTCAGTGCAGCAGCGAAGCCGAAAATGGGACGCAGTGCGGTACTGCTGGCGGCCTTGCAGATACGGTTCATCGTCCACAGAGCCAGCAAGCCCCAGCAGAGCGACCAGAGCCACGTCAGCGGCCGGGTCCACGCCTGGCGGGGACGCAGCGACAAGGTCAGCTTGGGCGAACCGCCGATCTTGATGAAGGACGATTCGTGCCCCACGGTCGGGATCTCGAACGGTAACGACAGCCCTCCGGTTTGAGTCCATGATGAGGGGAGTTGTTCGGAACTTTGATCCCACAACTGCACGCTCTCACCCCGAATGGCTTGGGCAGGTTCTGCCTCAAGGACGGAAAGCGATGAACCACTCCGGTTGTTGGCTCCGGCTCCGAACATCAACATGCCGCCACGTTTTGTGCCTTGGTCTCCTGGGGCTAGCTGATCAGTCTGAATCGAGTTGCCCAGCGACTGGCTCTCCAGCGACTTCCGCAACGCCCCCCGACCTCCGGAAGCACTCTTCCCGGACTTCGGGGATTTGCTTGGCGTGAATTTTATTCCCGCGGAGGTCCCCTCGAAACGAAAGTTCAACTTCGACTCAGATTGAATTGAAAGACCATCACCTGAGTTGCTCGTGATATTCAAGTTGTTACTCGAAATGATGAAGTCGCGATTATTGTCCGGCTTGCCGTTCTCGTCCTGAGAGAGGTCGCCTTCGTGCTTCTTCAAATTGCCGAAGAGCGCTTCGCTGCGAGACTCCGCCTCCTCGTAGAGCTTGCCCGATCCGGACGATCGAGTGGAGCGTCCACGAATGGACTCTCTCTCTGCGGCCAGAGCCCGCTCCAGCTGTTTCAGGTTGGCTTGCGACTGGGCCTTCTGGGAATAGCTGCTGCGGCTATCGGACAGGACGCGGAACAGATCCTTGGCGTCGGCCTCCAGACGCGATGATTTCTGAAGCAGCATGGAGGCGAACATCAACTCCTCGTTCAGCTGATCGACATTCGACTTCTGATGGTCGCTGACCAGGGTGACATCCAGTTTGTCGGGGGTGTAGACCCGCCATGAGGTCGCTGCGACCGTCAACCCGAACTCCGGCGATTCGTCCAGCGTCACCACGTCAGGAGCCGGGAGGCTGATTTCCTGGCTCATCAGGTAGGTGTCTCGCTCCAGCGGAGTCGGCAGCTGTCCACTGACGGTGACCTGCACATCGAACGACAGGTCAACCATGCTCGTTTGCGGGAGCGGCACGAGATGGACCGTCTGCTCTTTCACGGTCGTCATCACGGTCCGGGAAGGCTGGCCCTTCACGAAGACCGACATCAATTGAGACTTTGCCGGGAGCTTCAGACCGAGGAACTGTTGTCCCCGATTGCGAACGGTATAGACGGCCCGTGTCTTCCAGCTTCCGTCCCAGGCGAGTGATGTCTCCAGATCACTGCCCGTAACGATGGCACGGCCTGACTCCTGGACGGCACTGCGGATCAGCTTCCATTTCGGAAGAGCCTGCTGGCCGGTGATTTCGGTGATCGCCAGTGCCTGCTTGAGGAGCGATTCGTCGACCTTCAGCGGCAGCTGATCAGCGGGCAGCTTGTTCACCAGACGCTCATCGACAGCAGCCAGCTGGCCAGCGGATCGATTGACGATGATGGCACAGCGCCGCTGTGTCTCCATGGGGTTCTGTTTTCCGGCGACGATCGTGTCGAGGAAAATGACATCGGGAATCTGGATCACATCGTCAGCAGGGGGAGGCAGTGTCACCACGCCGGTACAGAGGAACTGGCCCCGGACTGCATCGACGAGCTGAATCGTCCAGAGCAGGTCGCCACTTTCCAGTGCATCGGTCCGGATCTCTCGCACTCCGGCGACATTGAGCTCCAGCCGTCCCTTGAGCCAGTTTGGAGTGGTGAACTGGAAGGTGTCCGCTGCGGCACGCGTAATCTTCCACCGGAAGGTCAGCCCGTAATCGATCGAGTCGTCCGCCGCAGCAACCAGCGTCACCAGGTCCGCGCTCAACTGGGGCACCTGCCGAGTCAGGTGGATCACGACAGGCTGACTGACGGGCGTGGCGGCCTGGAACGCGAATTGGGCCGGTGTCGATCGCAGCTGCTGGAGCTCCTGGGCCAGCTGGTCGGGCGAGGCGGTTTTCCATCCTTCGGATGTTCCCACGGTGGCGGCGTAGATCTCGCTGAGCCAGACACCCAGCGACGATTTGAGCTTGTTCACCCCGAGCGGGTTGGGGGGTGACAGGTCGACCGAGGGCGTTTCGACCTTGCGGGCGACGACCCCTTGCAGGAGGACATCGACTCGGCCAAGACGCGGTTGATCGAACTCGACCGTCAGTGTCCGCTGGCCGTTCTCACCGGGTGTGTCGTACCAGTCGGTAATGAAGTCGGCCCCTTCGACCTCCATCAGCAGGTAGCCCGCTGGAAGCAGCATCGACACGCTCGGTCGCGGAGCTCCGGTCAGGTCGAACTGATAACGACTGGCCCATTCGACCTTGCGAGTTCCGATCTGCACACCGTGCTCGGCCACGCATTTCGTCTCGGGCTGTTTGCGAGAGAGTGACAGCGACAGGCTCGCGGGCCGGGTGGCAAAGCGATAGGCCGCCAGCGGGGCGGTGTCTGGTTGATGCGGCTTCGCGGTCGGCTTGTACTGATTGACATCGATCTGGACCGCTCCGGTCACATTGACGGCCCGCATGGCGAACTCATCACCGGCAAAGAGTGCGATCTGACCGATCTCTCGCGTGGCGTCCATCGGGACCAGCTCCGGGATCTGCTGGGTCAGTGTCGCATCGGTAATGGCGAGTGGGGTGAAC
>QWOR01000203.1 GCA_003669575.1 Planctomycetota bacterium
CAATCTCCCAGTGCCTTGATCGCTCCCATCCGAGCCAACCAGTCGGAGTCGCTCTCTGCCATTTTTATGAGCGGTTCCATCGCCCGTCGATCGTGTGTCACTCCCAGCAACCGAGCCGCCGGCGAACGCGAGAGCGTCACTTCATGGGATAACAGCCCAATCAGGGCCTCCACTCCGTACTCCCGAACCGCAGCCCCCATCCCCAGCAGTGATCGCTCCGCCCAGTTCCGGACCGTATTGACAGAATCGGTCAGACTTTTAATCAGAGCCAGCACCACGTCGCGGCTCGACTGACCTCCCAGCCCCATGGCTGCCATTGTCCGGGTAAAGGCAGCCTCCGAGCCCAGCTTCGGCAGCAGCATCGCCGCGACCTCGGGAAGCCTGCTTTTCGCAAGGGCCTCTGCCGCCAGTTGCCGCTCCGGCTCGGGGCAACCCATATCAGCCAGCCGATCCACCAGGATCTCCGCGACTGCTGGAGAACTCGTCCCCGCCGCAGCTGCGATCGCGGCATGACGGACCTCGGGATTCGAGGATTGCAGTTGGTCGACCAGTTCAGACATCGGATGAAGCCTCGGACTCAATTCCTCGACGGCAACCTATTCCCGGAGGAGAACACCCCCCCCCCTACGCCTCTTTGACCAGCCCCATCAGAATCAGCTTCTCGCGGCATTCATCGCGTTCCCGCGACCGCGAGAGAGATTTCCACACCTCGGGCTGGGACTCCATAAACACATCCTGCCCAACCGGCAGGCCGAACCCTTTGCTGCCCGCCAGCTGGGACAGCCGCTGGATATGCTCGATTTCCAGACGCGACAGAGCGAGTGCATCGCGGCGGTAATCAATAAACGCTTCCCACACGGTCGGGAAGAGCTTCGCCACGATCTGCTCGCCGATCGTCGTCGCGTACTGGCGAATTTCCAGCTGAGCATGCGAGTCCATGCGAAGCGCCAGGAAATGCAGCAGGTTGTGCAGATCGATCTTCCAGTAGGCCTCCGTGTAGCAGCACAGCGGCAGATCCTTGCGGGCCTGTTCCCGCGCGACACCGACCTCCAGCCGTTCGCGATACAAACGTTCGGCGGATTTCTGAAACTCGTGTTCCGACTCGGTCAGCTTCTGTCCCATTTCCGGACTCAGAAAGCCAGCACTCCCCTGACGGTTACTCACCGATTGCGTTCGCCACTCCCCGGGAGCAGTCTCCTGCATCGAGTCGATCGCCACCGAGTAACGGGTGCTGTATTCGTTCACACTGGCCATGCGGTGCCGGATCCACTGCCGCCAGCAATCCATCGGCACGCGGACCAGCAGCTTGATCTCTGCCATTTCCAGCGGAGTCGTGTGCCGATGCCGCATCAGATAGCGAATCAGCGTCCGGTCGTCGGAGACATGCTTCGTCCCCTCGCCGTAACTCACCCGCGCCGCCTGCACCACCGCAGAGTCGTCGCCCATCGTGTCGACCAGACACACAAACCCGTCGTTGAGCACCGGGAACTTCTTCCAACGCAGAGCTTCAACCGTTTCAGAATTCGACGCCATGAGGACTCCTTCGCACATGCCGGTGCAGACCAACGTTCGCCCGCAAAAAAGGCGCTGACAAATCGGGTCCGAGATTCTGGCAACTCCGACCGGGAGTTACCAGCGGATGAACGGTAACATTCAAATTGAGGCAGATCACAAGTCGTCTGACAGGAATGTGAAACAGCCTCACGAGGTGACACCGCACCGTCTTAAACGACAGGTATCGGCATGACCAAGTATCCCATAAATCTGCGACTCCCCAATGAGTAAAGATCGGCGCAGACAGACTTAACCGCGAAGCGGTGAACGCCTTTAGCCTTGGGCGTTAGCCCAAGGGATTGAAGAGCGAATGACCAGCAGGCGCGAAGCGGCGACAGGAGCAACCGACAGTTCGGGCTGGAATTGTTGAGAAACCACGAATGACCGACCAGTCCTGAAATACCTCTCTCCCGGCTCGCTCTCATCTCACTCCGCAGATTTCCCCGTCCGGATACAGAAGAGCTGGCTCCCTGTACGCAGTACGAGGCTGCCGTTCACGATTGCGGTGCCGTAGAGCGTGGGCTTGCCGAACATCCCGCTGGCCCTGCTGCGTTCCGGCGACGATTCATCGGGGGCCGGAGTGCGATTCACGGGAGGCTTCTCCGCCGACCACAGCTCATTGCTTGCCAGCACCTTGAACTCCGGCCCGGTCGCGAGCACAGTCGTGAGGCCATCCTTGCCAAAGCAATAGAGGCGATCGCCGATGCCCACGGGAGTGGCCCAGACGGACTGAGGAATTCGCTCGGTGTAAACGCTCTTCCCCGATTCAATTCCAAAGCAATAGACCACGCCCGTGCGATTGATCCAGTACGCGTATCCTCGGTAAGCGACCGGAGAGGCCCACGACGGTGTTGCGGTATCGGTCTTCCACGCGAACTCGGGAACCCATTGATCGCCCGAGCGGCTGATCTTCATGAGGCCGTTTGACTCCTTGGCCTTCTCGGTGCGTTCCCCGTCCCGACCGGGAGAGGCTGCGACCAGAAAACGTCCATCGCCCACGGGGAGCGGAGTAGTGCCCGAGTTGCCGCCCACATCCGTATTCGACCAGAGCAGCTGTCCCGTCAGTGGGTCATAGCCGTCGACACTTCCGGAAGAGCTGCAGACGATCTGAACCTGGTCACCAGTTTGAACGATCGAGGGAGAACTCCAGCTTTTCCGGCTGATTCGATCACTCTTCCAAGCGACCTCCCCTGTGGCCTTATTGATCGCGACCAGGTACGACGGTCCGATGTCGTCGATCAGTACGAACAGGCGATCGGCCGTCTGCACCGGGGACGCCGACAGACCGAACTCGTTCTTGGGTTTTCCATAGTCGTTTGAGAGAGAACGGGCCCAGACCTTCTCTCCGGCATGGCTGATCGCTAGAACGTCCCCGCCTTCAAAGTACGCATAGACACGCTCCGCATCGACCACCGGCGTCGGCGCGGCACGACTGATGTAGACACTCGATTTCTCCGGATTGGTCGACGGGGCCTGCACATCCCACAGCTGGTCACCCGACTGCAGCGAGTAGCACACCACATGCAGCGTTTCTTTGTTCGGACCATCCACCGTAGTGAGGAAGATCCGGTCACCCCAGATCACGGGGCTCGACTGACCATAGCCCGGGATCTCGCGAGTCCAGGCGATGTTCTTCTGGGGAGACCACTCCAGCGGGATCGACTCGGCGATGATTGACGACGCTCCCGCACCTAGAAATCCAGGCCACTGCGCTGGCGATTCGTGGAAGAGGCTCGCGCAGAGAATCCAGAATGTGAACATGTCGTTTGACTCCAGATAACATCTGTTGAGAGATGACAGCAGGTTAAGGGAAATTCAGTCGGGGGGGCTATGACTCGCAGTCACAATCTTCGCCACGAGACCGGATCTCGTTCAGTCGGGCTTGGATGATTGAAATTCATTGTCGCAGGTCGCCAGCCTCATATGCGATCCGGGCCTCTTGAAGTCTGCGACCGGGAGGTAAATGGTGCATGGGAGTTCCTAAAATCAAAATTGCCGGCATGGGAGCCGGCCATGAAGCTCCGCGATCCCCAATTCGGATCGCGGAGGACCAGATTCCTCTCTCTATTGTCCGGCGACAGACTGGCTGGGGATCTTCAGAACTTCCACAGAGGTCGTCTTTCCCTCTTCCATGTTCGCTCCGCCCACGATGAGCAGCCGATCGGCTCCCCAGGGCAGGACGCGGTGGAAGAACCGGGCATCGGCCAGCTGTCCGACATAATCCCATTCGGCCTGACCGGGACGCAGGCTCTGGATCGAGCCCGATACCGTCGTGACGATCAGCTGGTCACCGACGGCAAAGGCCGAACAGCCGAAGCCATCCATCAGCCCTCCCTGAATCGTGGGTCCCTGGGTCCAGCTGTTGCTGGCCGGGTCGTAGATCGCCACTTCGCGAGTCGGTCCGCCCTTTTCGTTCATGCCACCGATCACCACAAGGTTGCCGTTCCAGGCAGCTGCGGCGAGAGCGCGACGAGCGAATGGGGGAGCGGCGGTTTCCTTCCACTCCCCCTTCTCGGCCTTGAGGTCATAGCTCAGCACGGTTTTGTGCCAGGTGGCGTCCTTACTGCTGCCGGGCATGTTCCAGCCGCCAACGACATACAGCGTGTCACCGACGACGGCCACATCGTGTGACGAACGCGGCTCGGGCAACGAGGGCAAAGCCTCCCACGACTGACCATCCAGACTCAGACGGGCAAAGTCTGCTTGCGACACGAGTTTTTCAGGCTCGCCTTCCTTGTTGAGGGCGGCAAAACCACCCACGCGATACACCCGGTTCTGATGAGCGGCCATCGCCAGCCCCTGCAGCTTCGGTCCAATCGCAGCCCGAGTCCACTGCCTGGGCTCGCGTAGATCGAGCGTCCAGAGATCGCCCGACTGACCCGCTTCAAAGTACGAATGGGCATCACCGTAGTTCCCCGCAAACACATAGAGCTTGTCGCCAGCGACGGCGCCACCGAAGCTGGTAGTTCCCTGCGGCAGAACGGGCAGTGATTGCGGCTCGGGAACCAGTTGAGCGGGCTGGTACTTGAGCGTCAGCGTGGAGTAGTAGCGGGCCGATTTGTATTCCTGGTCGTTGTGCTTGCCTTCAACCGCTTCAGAATGCTTCGCCCGGATCGAATACTGACCCGCCTGCGGCAGCTTGCAGGTCACCTTGCCCTGAGCATCGGTGGTGCCTTCGATCTTGTCCTGGATACCAGGGCCGACGATGGTGACTGCAGCGTTGGGAAGAGCGTTCCCCTTCCAGTCGACGCGAAAGGCCACTTCACCCTCCTTGGCAATGGGGGTGATTTCCAGTGGCAGGTGTTCTTTGTCCCCGACTTCGATCCAGGTCCCCGTCAACGGCGTGGCGTAGGTCTTGGCAAAGTACTTGAGCAGGAACGACTCGCCCCCCTTGGTGATCACGCCATAGTCGTGTTCGAGGATCAGCGGTGACTGGCCTCCCTTTTCGATCGTTCCTTCGAGGGCCTCTTCCCCCTTCGTCACGGGAACTGCCACGGCCTCTCCGCGGCCCCCGATCGACCAGACCTTGGCAGCGACTACCTTGTCGAGCAGAGCCGGATCATCGGGCTCCGCTTCTTCGCCGAAGAAGACCTGGACCTGCGTCCCGGTGGCGCTGGGCTTGGAGACAAGCCACAGGAAGTGTGCGGAACTGACTGCGGGAAGTGCCAGCAAAGCAGCCAGCGAAAGAACGAACCGTTTCATCGAGAACTCCTCGGAGGGTGTTGTATATGAAGTGGGGGCAGGCCGCTGCTAGCGGGATTTCCGACGACCAGGCGTCACCAGTTCCAGGTTGAGGTCATCACGAGCTGCGTCGAGTCGGACAATCTGCTGAGACTGGTCAACAAAGACTGGGGGACGCGAAGACATGGGAGAAAGCGGTCTCTTCGACTGCTTGGCCGCCCGGGCATAGGCAAGGTCGTCATCGAGCGAGAAGCCCAGGTCTTTCTGGACCAGAATGTTCACCTTGCATTCCCCGGCGATGGGCCCCGCATCGGCCGGAGCCTGAAAGTTCCCGGAGTTGACGGTGACAGCCACCATCGGGCCCGAATTGTCGACGGGTGCAAACTGGATCGTGCCCTTTTCGAGCAGGGCGCCATCCACGGTCACGGTCCCAGACACGGGGACGCGACGTGGCCCTGAATCGCTGCAACCGCACCATGAGAGGCACATAGTGGCCAGCACCAGGCCAGCCAGAAATCGGTCGTGCGTGGAGTTCCAGACAGCCAGTTCTCGCGACGCGACAAGTGTACGAATCATGGAAATATCCTGGTTGTATAGAGAAACCGGCGGCGAGCAGTTCTCGGAGATCGACTGTCTCGCCAACCGGTCGGGACAGACTTAAAACTCGCCAGCGACTTCACCGCCAGCACGGGTCGACAACGACTTGAGGAGGTTGTGGTCCGTTGATTCACTCACGAAACGCACGCCACCATCTCCCAGCAGGAAATGTACACCGCCGACATGGTCGCTGCGGAAACTGGCGAGACGAGTTTGATCGCCATCCAGCCGTTTGGGATTCAATGGGCCCTGAGTCGAGAACAGCGTGGCGAGTGGATAAGGCGAAGACCAGTAGGTAAAGCCGTATCGCACCTGCCCTGTGCAGGCCCCCGATGTGAATGTGTAGTCCGGAAAATTCCAGGCCGACTCACCCGCAAGGAACGTGGAGGACAACCCGTCGGTCACGTCGCGAAAGCGAATCGGACCACTGTCCTGATTCACGATCAAGCCATCATTCGGGTTGCCGGTCGTCCGGGTTCCCCAAGGATCGCCGCTGCCACTACACCCGGCATAGGTCCCCGGAGCCCGCATATTCGCATCGCAGCCCGAA